>DASPMH010000827.1:0-12043 GCA_035627175.1 Terriglobales bacterium
TCACCGGCGACGAGCGCTCGACGGTAGTGCGCCAGCGCACCGCCGTTGCTTCCAGCCCGACCGGCACCCGCATCGAGATCGCGGTCGAGGATGAGGTGATCGGCGACGGCGACGAGCGCTTGCCAACCCGCACCCCCGGCTCGCCCGCTCCGACCCGCCCGCCGTGGACAGAGGTTCCGACCGGGCCTACGGGTCCAATGGACAGCCCCTTCGGCGGGCGGATTGGCGTGATCGTCGGGCCGCCGCACACGCTCGGAGCTGCTCCACGACATCTCGCTATTGGAGATTTCGACAACGACGGCGTCCAAGATGTCGCAATCAGCGGGAACTCGGATTTGATTGTCACCGCGTTGAGTGCCGGCGATGGTTCATTTTCGGCGCTCATTAGTCTCCCGACCGGCCGCGTTGCCGGCGACCTCTCGCTGCTGCATGCCAACGACGATGCGCTCCTCGATATCGCCGCCGCCACCTACACCACCGCTGGCTTGCCCAGTGGAGTTTTGGTCCTGACTCACAGAGAACCTGTATCCCAGCCGCTTGTCGTCAGCTCGACTCCGCCTGCGGCACGCCTGTTCACTGCGGACCTCGATGACGACGGAGATGTCGACATCGCCACTGCCAACCAGCCGAGCTTGCGGCCGGGCGCGCCGGACATCTCATTGATGCTCAACCGCGGCCACAACCGCGGCTTCGATGCCGCCGTCGATTATGATGTCGCTGAGTGGACCTCGGCGCCATTGGACATCGAAGGTGCCGACTTCGATGTGGACGGAGATATCGACCTGCTCGTACTAGAGCGCAGTGTCGAGGCACCACAACACCTGATCGCTTTCTTTCATGACGAGGATGGCTGGCGCCCACAGTCGATTCTCGTCGGCCCACACGTCGTTGCGATGGCGGTAGCCGACATCGATGTCGACGGCGCAGCGGACATCATCCTTGCGTCGAGCTCGACCGCTTCGCCGAATCATTCGATCGTCGTCCTACGTAACGACGGGCGCGACGATCCTGCCGGCGACCTATCCTTCACAGCCCTGCCTCCGGTTCACTGGCAGTGCCCGGTCGGCGGCGGCGGCTTGCCGATCTCTTGCTCGGTCACCGATATCGGTGCCGGCGATTTCAACGCCGACGGCTTGGCCGATGTCGTCGCCATGATCGACACCCGACTGCAGGACGATGTTCCGCTGCAGACACCGGGGATTGCCGTCTTCTTCGACAGCGTCGGCGCGGGCGAGTTGGTGTTCTCGACGTCCGTCAATGTCGGCTCGGGGCCGACCGAGATTGCGGTCGGCGACGTCACCGGCGATGCGATGCCGGACGTCGTCGTCGCGGAGACCCGTGCCGGGACCGTTTCGATCGTGCGCTCGGTCCGTCCGCCAGCGCGCTCGGATGGCAATCCCTGTTACGTCGCCAGGCAATGTCAGTCCTCGAGCTGTGTCGACGGCATCTGCTGCGTCAGTGCGTCGTGTCCGGACGATAAGCGTTGCGACATACCAGGACATAGTGGTGCGTGCATGACACCGAGCGAGGACGGACGCCGCTGCGAGCTCGCCGAGCATTGCGCCTCCGGCGCGTGCGTCGACGGCTTCTGCTGCGCCAGCGCTGCCTGTCCCGACGGGCTGTTCTGCAACACCGGCGCCTGCGCTCTCCCGGCGGAGCTCGGGGTGGCGTGCGGCAGCGATGCGATGTGCGCCGGCGGCGATTGTGTCGACGGCGTCTGCTGCGAGCAGCAATGCCCGTTCGGCGAGAGCTGCCACATTCCGTCGCACGAGGGGCAATGCGCCGCGAGACTCGATCTGGGTGACGGATGCGACAGCGACAGCCAGTGCAGATCGACGGCGTGCACCGACGGTGTCTGTTGCCAGGTGCATGATTGCGGCCCCGGGCGCAGCTGTGCGGTCGCTCCTGGCGAAGGATTCTGCGACCTGCCGCCTGCCCCGCCACCGCCGCCGACTACAAACCCGACGCCGCAGCCGGTTGGGTTTCCGTGCGACCGGCCGGAGCGTTGCGGAAGCACGTTCTGCGTCGATGGCACGTGCTGCGACTCGACGGCCTGCCCCGCGCATCATTATTGCGACATCACCATCCATGCGGGGCATTGCGCGCCGCGACAAGAGCTGGCGGCGTGCTGCAATCTCGACAGCGACTGCGTCACCGGCAACTGCGAGTACGACGCGCCGGAGCGGCCGGTCCGCTGTGTCGGTGCCTGTGCTCCGCCGCGCACGCCGACGCCGCGCTGGCCGGGAAGCCCATGCGACAGCGTCGAACAGTGCGCGGCTGGATTCGTCTGCAACCATGCCGAGGGCGGTGTGTGCTGCGACTTGGAGCGATGTCCCGGTGGCGAATCGTGCCGGGTGCCAGGGCACGAGGGCCTCTGTCGCGTCGTGCCGACGCCGACGCCAGTCAGATTGCCGCTCGGGGGTCCGTGTAGCCCGAACCATTCCCAGGCGTGTGCCAGCGGTGGTTGTGTGAACGGAGTCTGCTGCGCCGAGCCGACCTGCGCGCTCGGCGAGCGCTGCGACATTTTCGGCGCGGAGGGCCGCTGTCTGCCGCCACTGCAGGCGGGCTTTGCTTGCGCGACGAACACCGATTGCTTGCCGGGTCTACAATGCCGCAACACCGACGGGACCGGCTTCCGTTGCTTCTTCCTCTCTGTGACGCCGACGCCGCTTCCCACCGCGGTGTCGACCGCGTTCATCGCGGCGACGTTGGCGGTCGGTGGCGACCGCGCGGGGTATGAGTCGGGCTGCGCTGTGAGCGCGACGCCGGATGCGTGCGCATCGTGGCTGTTGGGGTTGCTGGCCGCATGGCGGGTCGTCCGCCGTGGTCGGAGTCGCAGCGGCGGGTGAGCCGGGCTGCCGCGCTCTGCCCGAGCGCAGCTACATGCTCGCCGCGTACCCTGGCCGCGCTCTGCCGAGCGCAGCTACACGCTCGCCGCGTACCCTGGCCGCGCTCTGCCGAGCGCAGCTACACGCTCGCCGCGTACCCTGGCCGCGCTCTGCCGAGCGCAGCTACATGCTCGCCGCGTACCCTGGCCGCGCTCTGCCGAGCGCAGCTACATGCTCGCCGCGTACCCTGGCCGCGCTCTGCCGAGCGCAGCTACTCGCTCGCCGCGTACCCTGGCCGCGCTCTGCCGAGCGCAGCTACATGCTCGCCGCGTACCCTGGCCGCGCTCTGCCCGAGCGCAGCTACACGCTCGCCGCGTACCCTGGCCGCGCTCTGCCGAGCGCAGCTACAGGCGTCATTGCGGCGGGGTTTGCGAGGGTGCGAAGGCGGGGGTTGGCTCGGGTTCCTCGGGGGCGAGCGCGGTCTGTAGAATGGTAAGCGCGCTGTCCGGGTCGTCGACCCACTGGAACAGCTCGAGGTCGGCGGCGCTGATCACGCCATGACGAGCGAGCGCATCGAAGTCGAGGATCTCCTGCCAATAGGTCGGCCCGTAGAGCAGGATCGGGATCTTGCGCGGCAGCTTGCGGGTCTGCTGCAAGGTCAGGATCTCGGTCAGCTCGTCGAGCGTGCCGAAGCCACCCGGGAACACCACCAACGCACGCGCCAGGTGGGCGAACCACAACTTGCGCATGAAGAAGTAATGAAACTCGAAGCTGAGCTCGGGAGTGATGTACGGATTGGGCCGCTGCTCGTGCGGCAGACCGATGTTGAGACCGACGCTGCGGCCACCGGCGTCGGCCGCACCGCGATTGGCCGCCTCCATGATCCCCGGTCCGCCGCCGGAGCAGACGGTGAAACGCTGCGCCGTCACCGGCAAGCTCGCTGACCACTGCGTGATCATTGCGGCGAGTTGCCGCGCTTCTTCAATGTAACGGCCCAACGGGCCGTCCGGAGTCAGTCGCGCCGAGCCGAAGAAGACGATGGTGTCCTGCACCTTTTCGCGGCGCAGAATCTCCAAAGGCTGGAGGTACTCGGCTAGGATTCGCACCGGCCGGGCGCCATCGCTGTCGAGGAACTCGAGGTCCTTGTAGGCCAGCGGACGGCTGAGGGAATCTGGACTCTTTGTCATAGCGCCGTCGTGCCATGAGGCGGCGAACGAGGCCAGCGGGGCTGCATAACACCACAGCGCAATACCTTTAACTGCGTGACTAGGTTGACATTTTTAGCAAATTCCCCGAGCTTCATTCCGATTCGCGCCGTCATGGGGAGAAGCTCTCAAGCGCTCGGTGATTCCGAGCTTTCATTCCGCCTGCTCGTCGATAGCGTCAGAGATTACGCCATCTTCCTGCTCGATCGCGACGGTCACGTGATGACCTGGAACGGCGGGGCACAGCGCTTGAAGGGCTACCAGCGCGACGAGATCGTCGGCCAACATTTTTCCAAGTTCTACCCGGCCGAGGCCGTCGAGCGAGGCTGGCCCGACGAGGAATTGCGGCGCGCCGCCGCCGATGGCCGCTTCGAGGACGAGGGCTGGCGGGTGCGCAAGGACGGCTCGTTGTTTTGGGCGAACGTCATCATCACCGCGCTGCGCGATCACAACGGCGAATTGATCGGCTTCGGCAAGGTTACCCGCGATCTGAGCGAGCGGCGCAACGCGGAGCTTTCATTGCGCGCTGCGCACGACGACCTCGAGCGGCGCGTCCGAGATCGCACCGACGAGCTCCATGCCGAGCGCCGCCTGCTGCAGGTGACCCTCAACAGTATCGGCGACGCTGCGATCACCACCGACGCCGCGGGGCAGATCACCTTTCTCAATCCGATCGCCGAAACACTGACCGGCTGGACTGCCGCAGAAGCGGTGGGCCGGCCGCTCGAAGAGGTGTTCCACATCATCAACGAGCACAGCCGCGAGCGCACGCCGAGCCCGGTCGACAGGGTGATCTCCACCGGCAACATCGTCGGTCTCGCCAATCATACAGTGTTGATCAGCAAGAGCGGGGTCGAGCGCCCGATCGACGACAGTGCCGCGCCGATCGTCGATGAAAACGGCAACATCTACGGGGTGATCATGGTGTTCCGCGATGTCGCCGAGCGACGCCGCAGCGCCGAGCTGCAGTTGCGTCTGGCGGCGATCGTCGAATCGTCGTCCGACGCGATCATCAGCAAAACGTCCGAGGGAGTGATCACCAGCTGGAACAAGGGCGCCGAGCGTCTCTACGGCTATCGCGCCGGCGAGGTGATCGGTAAGCCGATCTCGATTCTCGGCTTCCCCGGCGAAAGAGACGACTTCCCCGAGATCATGGCCAAGCTGCGCCGCGGTGAATCGATCGAGAACTACGAGACGGTGCGGCGCCGCCGCGACGGCAGCCGGGTCGATGTCTCGCTCGCGGTCTCGCCGCTGCTGACCGCCAGCGGTGATCTGGCCGGAGCCTCGACGATCGCGCGCGACATCAGCGAACGCAAGCAGACCGAGCGCCGCCTGCGCGAAACCAATCAGGAGCTGCGCGAGGCGGATCGCCGCAAGAATCAGTTCCTCGCCATGCTGGCTCATGAGCTGCGCAATCCCCTCGCCCCGGTCAGCAATGCTCTGTATGTGATGCAACAGACGGGCGCGACCGAGCATGATCGCCGCGCTGCGCGCGACATCATGCAGCGCCAGGTGCAGCAGCTGGCGCGGCTGGTCGACGACCTGCTCGACGTCTCGCGGGTGATGCAGGACCGCATCGAGCTGCGCCGCGAGAAGACCACTCTCGCCAGCATCCTGGAGAGGGCGATCGAGACGGTCCAGCCGATGATCTCGGCACGGGCGCAAGCTCTGACGGTCGAGCTGCCGCCCGAGCCGCTGGGAGTCGATGCCGATATCGTCCGGCTGTCACAAGCGATCAGCAATCTGTTGATCAACGCCTCGAAATACACCGACATCAGCGGGCAGATTCGCGTCGCCGCTCGTCGCGACGAAGATCAGGTGGTGCTCAGCGTCAAGGACACCGGCATCGGCATCGCTCCCGACCTGCTGCCGCAGGTGTTCGAGCTTTTCACCCAAGCCGACATGTCGCTCGACCGCTCGCAAGGCGGGCTCGGCATCGGGCTGACGCTGGTGCGCAAGCTGATCGAGCTGCACGACGGCACGGTCCAAGCGTTCAGCGAGGGCATCGGACGCGGCAGCGAGTTCGTCGTCCGCCTGCCGTTCGTCGCGACCGCCGACAGCACGGCAGTGTCCCGGCCGATGACGCGCAGCAAGCTCGAGCGCAAGGTGTTGGTGGTCGACGACAACGTCGACGTAGCCGAGAGCACGGCGATGCTGCTGCGGCTGGGCGGGCACGAGGTACAGGTCGCCTACGACGGTCCCTCGGCGCTGAGCGCGCTCGACTCATTCTTCCCGCACGTGATCCTGCTCGACATCGGCTTGCCCGGTATCGACGGCTACGAGCTGGCGCGCACCATTCGCTCTCGCCCCGAGCAAAACGGGGCGGTGCTGGTAGCGGTGACCGGCTACGGTCAGAACGAAGACCGGCAGCGCTCCCACGCCGCCGGCATCAGCCACCATCTGACCAAACCTTTCGACCCCGCAATGCTAGAAGCCCTGGTAACCCAACGCCCTTCCGATCCCCCTCCTTTCTAATCGCTTCTAAGGAGGGGCAAGGGGGAAGTCGAGGCACAGCGCTGTCGATCCCGCCGCCGTCCGCCGGACATGTAGCCAGGAGCACACAACTGCGAATCGGCTCGCACAACCACGAAGGAGGCCCAAGATGAAGCTCGACCCGTATCTCGTATTCAACGGCAACTGCGCCGAGGCATTCCGCACCTACGAGCGCTGTCTGCGCGGCCAAATCGAAATGATGATGACCTTCGGCCAATCGCCCGAGGCCGCCAACATGCCCCGCGAGCTGCACGATCAGGTGATGCACGTCTCGCTGCTGATCGAGGGACAGCGCCTGATGGGCTCCGACTCGCCGCCGGAGCACTACGAGGAGATGAAGGGGATCTCGGTATCGATCGGCGTCGAGGACCCGGCCGAAGCCGAGCGTATCTACCGCGAGCTCAGCGCAGGCGGCCAGATCCGCATGGAGCTCCAGGAGACCTTCTGGGCTCAGCGCTTCGCCATGTTCACCGACCGTTTCGGCACCCCCTGGATGATTAACTGCGCCAAGCCGATGTAGGGGGGCTTGGGGGAGGGCTAGGGAGGGGGCGACCCCCTTTTTCCGGTCACTCTCCCGCTACGTCTTCATAGACGGGTTGGTAGTTGGCGAGCGCCGTCCAGCCGCCGCCCGGCAGGCCCCATAGCAGTCGCACCATCGCTTCCCGCTGCGGCCGGTGTTGGCCTGCTGCGGTCACCCGCACCGCCACTCGTCCATCGATATGACTCAGGGTGGTAGTCAGCACCCGCTCTTCCGAATCGCGGTTCTCCATCACCAGGCGACCGTCGACGAATACCTTGACCGGCATGTTCGCGTGCAACCGAAGCGGTTGATGCACGAGAGGTAGCTCGGCGGTCGTGAGCCATTCCGCCGTGCCGCCTGACGGCAGCAGCCATGCCGGCGCGGCATCGTCGACGCCGGGCTGCCAAGCGAAACTGAGAGCGGAATGCATCCGCTCATGGCCGAAGGCAATCGGAACTCTCTTCCCTGGAGGGACGGTGTATCTGCCGACGATCCCGGTGGGCGCCACATGGCTGAAGAGATGGTGCCGCGGAACCAGCTCCCAGCGATCGGCGTCTTCGCGCCGCCAGCTCAGCTCGATTGGGTCGGCCGCGTCGGCAAAGCTCGCCGCGATGCGAATCGGCTGCCATCCTGTCGCAAGGTACTGAGCCGCCTCGACTCGGGCATCGTCGTGCTCGGCCTTCAACCACTTTCCCCAGCCGATTTCTATGGCGCCACGGCTGACACGGAAATGGTAGCGGCTCGTCTGCGGAATCCATACCTGGCCACGCCAGACGGCGGCGCCTCCGAGCGCGATTTGCGGCGGGTGAAAAATGGCCTCGTCACCTTCGATGGCGGCGACTTCGGTCACTTCGCTGCCGTCGGCGGCTCGGAAGGTCGCAGTCAAGCTGCGCGTGCTCTGGATTGTGTCATGATCGAACGAGAAAAGATGCAACTCGGCATTGCCGAGGTTGGTGCGAATGATCTCTTCGGCCGCTTGCGGATGGTAGAAGCGAATCAGTGGCACCAGCTCCGCCATGTGCGGCGTCACTGCCAGCAGGGCTCGGGTGGTACGCTTGGGCGGTAGCGGGACGGCATCGCTGTCGTTGCTATAGGACGCGACCAGTGCATCGGCAGGCAGCTGAACCATCGCGTCGTGGACAGCGCGGCGCGAGCTGACGGGTAGTACCGCGCCGAGTATCAGCGCCATCCCCCGATCCGGCAAGCTCAGCAACTTGCGGGAAATATGGCTTTTGGCATCGCCTCGTTGCAGCGTGGTCAGCGCCACGAAGTGGGTGTGCGCGTTTCCATAAGCAGCGGCAGTGAACCAAGCCATCAGCGCCAAGATAGCTACCCAGCGGTGCTCTGCCGCGAACCAAGCGCGCACGGTCCGATAAACATGGCTGACGAGGACCGCTGCGACGGTGCAAGCGAGCGGCAGCAATCCCACCAGGCGCGGTTTGTTCGGCGGGAAGTAGGTCAGCATGCTCCCCGCGATCAGATGAACGGTCAACCAACCCAGAACTAGCGTGTTGCGCGGATCGCGCCAGTGCCACAGCATCCACACCAGGCCGAGTAGAAAAGGTACGGCGACGTAAGCTTCGAACAGTGCCAAGGGGTGCGGCACGCTCAGAAAGACGAAGAGCGAGGTGGTCACATGCTGGTCGAGGTAGCGTCGGACCGCGCTGAAGTCGGCACTCTGGTAGGCATCGACCAGCGCCCCGACGTCGAAGCGATTGGTGACATCGCGATGGAAGATCTCCCAATGCTGGTAGATCCATGGAACCTGCGGCACGACGAAGAGAAAGAAGGCAAACGCCGCGAGCGCCACACCAGGAAGGTGGCGGCGCGCCAGACCCGGCACTGTCCATGCCAGCAGAGCCGCCGGTACCAGCAACAGCGCCGGGAACAGCTTGGCAGCGTGATAGGTGTAGAAGCAGGCTCCCGCGGCGTAGCCGAGCATCAGGTAATCGAACCAACGGGCGCATTGTATCGCCCGTGCAAAGGCGAGTAACAGCAGCGCCGCCGTCAATGTCGTTTGGATGTTGTTGAAGCCGACGCGACTCCAATAGAGGTGCTCCTGATTGATCGCGAGCAGGCCCGCTGCCACGAGCGCGGTTTCGATGCCCCACCATCGCCGCACCCACAAGAAGGTGACGATGACGCTCGCCACACCGAACACCGCGGACGACAGGCGCAGGCCGAGGTAGCCGGGACCCAGCCACGCAAAGGGAAAGGCAGAGGCCACGAACGAGGCGCGCGGGAAGCTACTGAAGGGCCCGAACGCGAAGATGTCGGGAAAGCCATGCTCCCAACTTTGCTGCGCGGCTAGGCCGTGGTTGCCCTCGTCGACGTTGATCAGGAAGGGAAAGTCGGCGAGCAAGGCGAACCGCAAGGTGATCGCGAGCAGGACAATGCCTGCCAGCACGACCCACTCGCTTCGGGTGATCGCAGGCAGCGGCGACGGTGGGCTCGATGGGCGATCCGCAAGCCGCGCGGCATAGCCCGCCAAAGAGAGACCCAGTAGCCACAACAACAACCCCGCTAGATGGTGGAGCTGATTCGCTATCAGCGACGTCACCACCGCGATCGCGGCCACCGCTTGCAGCAAGCGCACCGGCGAGCTCCACGGCGCGAGCCGAGGAGGCGTCAGGTCGAGCGTCGCACCTAGTGCCGCTGCGGTAGGAGGATCGCCACGCGAAATCAAAAACAGAGTCAGCGCCGCGCCGACACAGCCGGCGACCGCCAGCTCCGCGCCGAGGTTGGCGCTGAGGTACACGGCGAGTCCGACACCCGCCGCTGCCGCCGCAAGGATCACGTGTCGAAAGGTTCTCGTCGCCACGCGGGGAGAGGTCGACGCCTGCGCCCGCAGGCCATAGACGAGCAGAGCGCCTCCTAGCGCCAAGCTGACCAACCACTGCCACCAGGGAACGATGCCGATACGGAAGTGGTCGCGATAGGCGATCGATGCCAGCACGATTGCGGCGGCGACGGCAACCAGAGACCTGTCCACGACCGCCCTCTACCGCGCTGCGGCAAAGATGTCACAGCGGCACGCCAGGTGTGCGCCCCCTTTTCCAAAGGGCTGAGGCTTTCGCCGGCGAAAGCCTCAGCGCCGCAGGTGCGGGGAATTCTCTCCGCAGGCGAAGTGCCAGATCTGCGGATTACGCGGTAGTCGTTGAAGCCGTGGATGATCATCGTCGCCTGAAAAGGTTGTGATCGGGTCGAATTTCCGTTAACTCGCAACTCGACAGCCGCGTTCTGGCGGCTGTTTCGTTCTAACGAGGGGGGACTCATGCGCCGCCGGACCTGGTCCGTCGCTTTCAGCTGCGGCTCGATTTTTCGGGCGGTTGCGCTCGTTCTGTCCTTCGTCTCGGCGGTCGCGCAGGCGCAGATCGAGCCTCCCGGCAGCACCTCGACTTTCGTCCTCCTCGATAGCGAGCCGGGCGACTTCATCGGCCAAGGCATGTCGCGTCAACTGCTGCCGGAGGATGGCTCGATAATCGCCAGTGCCACGGCCGACCGGGAGCGAGTGACCATCAACTTTTACGGCGCCGAATTCTGGAGTTTCACCTTCGATGCGCCCGACGGCACCATCCTGACCGCCGGCTTCTACGGCGACGCAACCCGCCACCCGTTCCACTCGCCTACGCTCCCCGGCATGTCGGCCTCCGGCGACGGGCGCGGGTGCAACGAGCTGACCGGCTCGTTCACCGTTCTCGAGATCGATTACGCCTCCGATGGTTCGCTCAGTCGCTTCGCCGCCGACTTCGAACAGCACTGCGAAGGTCTCTCACCGGCGTTGCTCGGCACGGTCCGCTATCAATCCGATATTCCCGCCGACGCACCGACGCCGGTGCCACCGACAAGAACGCCGACTGCAACCAGCTACACGTCTTACCTGGCCATGCGCAGCGAGACCGGCGACTGGATCGGTCAAGGCAAGGACCACTATTACCACCCGGGCGACGGCACCTTCACGGCGACACGCACCTTGAATCAGGGCAAGGAAGTGGTCGTGATCACTTTCCAAGGGAATAGCCGCTGGCGGCTGAGCTTCGCAGCTCCTGCCGGGGCGCCGCTTCCGGGATTCTACCGCGGTGCAACGCGTCATCCGTTTCAAGCAGCGGGCGTGCCCGGCCTCGATGTCTCGGGCGATTCGCGTGGCTGCAATACGTTGACGGGTGTGTTCACTGTCCTCGAAGCGATCTTTGCAGATGACGGATCGGTGCAAAGCTTCGCCGCAGACTTCGAACAACACTGTAGCGGCGGAGCCCCTGCGCTCTTTGGCAGTATCCGTCTCAACTCGACAGCTCCTCCGGGTCCGAGCGCCACCCCGACCTATACGCGCACCCCTTCCGAAACCCCTACGATCACCGCAACGCCAACGATCACGGCTACCCGAACACCCACCCGAACACGAACTCCTACTCCGACGCGCACTGCAACCTCGACACGTACCGCCACCCCGACTTCGACTCCCACCGCGCCGAGCTGCAGTGCGGCGGAGGAATGCGGCAGCGGTGAGCTCTGTATCGCCGGCCACTGTGCTTCGCCGACTCCGACTCGCACTTTCACCGCAACTTCGACGGCGACGCCGAGCAAGACCCCAACTCGTACCGAAACCGCGACACCGACAGGTACCGCTACGGCTACGGTCACCCCAACCCTGCCACCGTCGTACCTGATCATGGATAGCGAGCCGGGAGACTACATCGGCGCCGGACAGCTGCGCATCTTGCCAGGCGATGGCAGCAACTTGACCGCTTGGATCAGCTCCGATGGCCGACACGTCAGCGTCGGCTACTCCGATGACTCGCAATGGTGGTACCTCGACTTCGCCAATCGTGATGGCGAGCCTTTGACCATAGGCCACTACGGCGACGCACGTCGTTATCCGTTCCAGTCGCCGACGCTACCCGGAATGAGCGTCTCGGGTACCGGCCGCGGCTGCAACACACTGACCGGACGGTTCACTGTGCTCGAGATCACCCACAACGACGGGCAGCTCCGCCTCG
>DASPMH010000828.1:0-7174 GCA_035627175.1 Terriglobales bacterium
TCAGGCTGGGCAGTAGGTTCGCGCCCTGGATGTCGAAGTTGACATAGGCGACCGTCTGAGCGAGCGGCACCAGCGGATTGCCGATGTAATGCTCGGAGCCGAGCAGGCCGTCCTCTTCCGCATCCCAGAACGCGATCACCACCGAGCGCCGCAGCGGACGCGGGTTATCGGCGAGCTCGCGGGCGATGGCGAGCACCGCGACAGTGCCGGCGGCATTGTCGGTGGCGCCGTTGCAGACGCCGCTGCAGCCGCCGAAGTGATCGTAGTGGCCGCCGACGACGACGAACTCTTCCGGCGATTCGGTGCCGGGGATCACTCCGATGATGTTGGTGCCCGTCGGGAACGCTTGCTTGAAAGCATCGTCGCCGCTGGCGGCGGGGTTCAGTCCGACCGCGAGGCCACGGATCTGCTCGATCAGGTACTGCTGCGCCGCAAGCGATCCGGGTGTGCCGTTGTCGCGCCCGTCGAGCTCGTCACTGGCGAGATACTCCAGGTCGGCAGCGCGGAAGCCGTCGAAGACGTCCTCGCCGATCTCGGTGCATCCGATCAGGGCGTTGCCGGTGGCCGCGGTCAGCTCGTCGACGGTGATTTGTAGATCGCCGTCGCGATCGAGCCCGGTGCAGGATGCAATCGCGGCCGAGCCGAGGGCGATGTTGATGCCGGTGAGCAGCTCGGCGACGATCACCTCGCCGTCGCCGTCGCAGTCGCCGCTACAGACCGTCTGAGCGGAGGCATTGGCGGCCGCGACGATCAGAGCCAGAGCCGAGAAGGCGATTCGCTCGAAAATACGCTGCATCGATGTTCTTCCAATCTCGGCGTTACTGCCGATCTAGCGGACGCCGCCCGCGGCACTTAGCGCGCGGCGGGTAGCGGGGCAAGCGAGCTCCGGCTCGCTTCGCGACACCGGATTGCTTAGCAAGCGGACATGGCTCTCGCCGACATCCGCATCATCGGACGCGCCCACACGCCCTGGCAGCGGCGTGAAGACGCGCCCCACCAGCCGAGCGCGGCATCATCGATAGAAGGGACACTGGCGATCGAAGCGGACTATCGTGCAGCCCTCGCGGATCTCGATAGCTTCGCACGCATCTGGATCCTCTTTCTGTTCGATCGCAGCACCGGCTGGGCCAACAAGGTCAAGCCGCCGCGCGGGGGACCGAAGCGTGGCGTCTTTGCCACCCGCGCGCCGAACCGTCCGTCACCGCTCGGCTTGACCAATGTCGAGTTGCTTGCGGTCGATCCCGCCGCGGGCTTGCTGCGGGTGCGCGGCATCGACCTGCTCGACGGCACGCCGATTCTCGACCTCAAGCCGTATCTGCCCAACATCGACGCCTGGCCCGAAGCCGGCCACGGCTGGCTCGAAGCCGACCTCGCCGCCGGTCGCGAGCCAAGGCTGAAAAAGCCCTACCGCCCGATGTAGCTGCGCTCCCAGGTGTGCGCCCCTTTCCAAAGGGCTGAGGCTTTCGCCGGCGAACGCCTCAGCGCCGCAGGCGCAGGGGGATTTCTGCGAGGCGAGCCCGCGGCCGCGGTATGCCACTGGCGCTCGCGAAGGCGGGAAGGCGCGAAGGGAGCGCCAGACCTATCTAGATGGGATAGTCGTTACGATGTATGCGCAGAAGCCGATGAACGGCGACTCACTGGCAGGACTGACGCGGCTGACTCATCTCATCTACGCCCTGCACGCCTTCAGCGCGGCGATGGGAGTGATCTCTTCGGCGGCGGTGGTGACGGCCTTCCTCACCGGCTGGCCGTCGATCCTGGCGGTGATCCTCAATTACGCGAAACGCGCCGACGTGCGCGGCACCTACCTCGAATCCCACTTCCACTGGCAGATTCGCACCTTTTGGTACGCGCTGTTGTGGCTGCTGGTTGCCGGCCTGTTGCTGATCACCATCATCGGCATCCCGCTGGCGTGGTTGCTGGTGGTGCTGACCGGGTTGTGGGTGCTTTACCGCATTCTCCGCGGCTGGCTGGCGCTCAATGATGGGCGAGCGGTGGGGGCTTGAGGGTTGAGGGCTTGAGGATGATGGCGGGCTCAGGCGTTGGGCAACTCAGGTGCTCGTTCTCTTTTCGAGCGAAGGTCGGCGGGGCCGCAGGCGTTGGCGATTCGAGTTGGGTCAGGCGCCGGCGTGAGCACTCGCTGTCGCTCGGCTCGAATCCCCCGTGCCCTTCGGGCACTGCCCCCTTTGAGAAAGGGGGCGCACGCCTGGCGTGTTGTCTCGTTTTGCTTCTCGGCGCCGGCTGCAGCTCGACGCCGCCGGCTGCATCCCCTGCCCTGCCGCCGCGCGTCACCGTCTTCGAAGGTAGCTGCGATGCCTCCGGCGCGGTGGCGATCGACCATCGCAGCTTCGTCGTCGCCGATGATGAGGACAACGTCTTGCGGATCTATGATGCCGAGAGTGGCGGACGCCCGATACGCGCGATCGACGTGTCGCCGACTCTGTTTCAGGATGCTGACCCGGCGGAAGCCGATCTCGAAGCCGCCACCCGCCTCGGCGATCTCGCTCTGTGGCTGACCTCGCACGGTCGCAATCAACGCGGCGGCGAGGAACCCAATCGCCTGCTCTTCTTCGCGACGACGATCCCGCGTGACGATCAGGACCTGCACGTCATCGGCCGCCCCTACCGCGGCCTGCTCGGCGATCTGATCCAGGATCCGCAGCTACAGCGATTCGACCTGGAGGCAGCTTCGCAGAAGCCACCGAAAAGCGAGGGCGGTTTGAACATCGAGGGGATGACCGCGACGGCCGGCGGACACGTGCTTATCGGCATGCGCAATCCGGTGCCCGACGGTCTGACCTTGCTCGTCGTCCTCGAGAATCCGGCAGGCGTGTTCGAGCGCGACGAGCCGCCGAAGGTACGCGACGTCTATCGCCTCGATCTCGGAGGCCGCGGCGTGCGCGCCTTGTCGTGGTGGCGCGGGCGCTACCTGATCGCGGCCGGCAATCCCGGCGACGGCGGACAGAGCCGGCTCTTCACCTGGCGCGGCGGGCGCGCCAAGCCCGAAGCAGTGGAGATCGATCTCGCCTTCCTCAATCCTGAGGGCTTCTTCACTCCCGAGAATCGCGACGAGATGATGGTGCTCAGCGATGACGGCGAGACCGTCGTCGGCGGCACGCCCTGCAAGTACCTGCAGGATCCATCGCGCAAGACCTTCCGCGGCGCTTGGCTCGGTTTCGATGTGCTCGGCGAGCCGCCCGACGATGACGACTGATCGCTCACTGCGGCTCGCCTGACCAAGCCCGCGTCGCTATGGGAGGGGAATGGAAAACTCGACCTTGCATCCGATGATTGCAGCGATGCCGTTCGCCGCCGGCTTGGGCATCGAGATCCTCTCCGCCGAACCCGAGGAGGTGCGCGGCCGGATGAACTGGGCGCCGGAGCGATGCACCACCGGCGGCATGCTGCACGGCGGTGCGCTGATGGCGTTCGCCGACTCGCTCGGAGCGGTGTGCGCATTTCTCAACCTCCCTGCCGGAGCGGCGACCACCACCATCGAGTCGAAGACGAACTTCTTCCGCGGCGTGTCGAGCGGTGAGCTCGTAGCGATCAGCAAACCTCTACACGCCGGACGCCGCTTCATCGTCGTCCAAACCGACATCCATGACACGCAAGGCAAACGCATCGCCCAGGTAACCCAGTCGCAAGCCGTCCTCAGCTGAGAAGAAATCGCTTATGCGCAAGGGACCGTGGACCGTGCTCGAAAGCACGGTGCGCTTTCGCAACTCCTTCATGACCGTAGTCGATGACCGGGTGCTACAGCCGGACGGGCAACCGGGTAGCTATGCCACGGTTCAGATGAACCCTGGGGTGTGCGTCCTGCCGATCGATGCAGACGGCAATGTCCACCTGACCCGTCAATTCCGCTACGGCATCGCGCGAGACAGCATCGAGGTGGTCGCCGGCGGTGTCGAGGACGGCGAAGAGCCGCTCACGGCAGCTAGGCGCGAGCTTTCCGAAGAGCTCGGCATTGCGGCGCAGAGCTGGCAGCGACTCGCTCAACTCGATTTGGATACGTCGATGTTGATCGCTCCGGCGGAGATCTTCCTCTGCCGCGACCTCAGCTTTCACCGACAACACAGTGACCCCAGCGAAACCATCGCCGGAGTGACGATGCCGCTCGCCGAAGCGCTGGCCAAGGTCGTTGCCGGCGAGATCACCCACGTGCTGACGGTCGTGCTTCTCCTTTGTGCCGAGCGCGCCCGGACCCAAGCGTGGCAAGAGTGATGCGCGCGACGCGGCGACAGCCATATTTGGTGGAGCGATGGCTCGACACCTGAGCTTCGAAGAACAGGCGCTGCACTATCTGGTGCGACCGCACGAGCAAGTGCCGGCCGGCCCGATCGCCGGACCGGTGGCTTGGCGCCGCGACGACTTCGATGACGAACGCGCCTGGACGCTTGAGCTTTCGGCGAGCTCTGTCGCCGAGCTCGAAGCGGCTCACGACCATGCCCGGGCACGAGGAGTGACGCTGCGCGAGCTTCGCACGGAGGACTTTCCGCTGCCGCAGCTAGCGGCCCAGATCGCTGCCTGGCGCGACGAGCTGCTGTGTGGCCGCGGCTTTCTCGTCGTGCGTGGCATCCCCGTGGCGGACTGGGGCGAGGAGAAGTCCTCGTTCATTTATTGGGGCATCGGGCTGCACCTCGGCCGACCGGGCGCACAGAACGCGCAGGAAGATCTGCTCGGCCATGTGATCGCCGCCGGCGAAGACGCCGAGAACGTCTATGTTCGCCGTTATCGCACTGCCGGCGACATCGCCTACCACTGCGATCTCGCCGACGCCGTCGGCCTACTCTGCCTGCAGACCGCGAGATCCGGAGGAGCGAGCCGCATCGTCAGCTCGGTGTCGGTATTCAACGTCCTGCAGCAGCGCCGTCCCGATTTGGCGGCGCGATTGTTCGAGCCGGTATTGATCGACCGGCGCGACGAAGCCGGCAGTGGTCCTGCTTATGTCCCGGTGTTTCCCTGTCGCTACGCCGGCGGGCAGCTGCGGACGTTCTACCACAGCGACTACTTCCGCTCGGTGGTGCGTCACCCCGATGTGCCGCCGTTCACGCCCGAGCAGCAGGCGCTGTTCGATACCTACGAAGAGATTGCGAGCTCGCCCGAGCTGTGCCTCGAAATGCAATTCCGCCGCGGCGATCTGCAACTGGTGTCGAACCACTTGGTCTTGCACGCCCGCACCGCCTACGAGGATTACCCGGACGCCGCGCGCAAGCGCCATCTGCTGCGGCTGTGGTTGTCGCTGACGTGATCGCGACGCTACTTGTCGTAGCGGCGGCGCGATCGTAGAGCGTGCGGATGCTGCGGCTCTATACCTTCCACATCTCGCATTTCTCCGAGAAAGCTCGCTGGGCACTCGACTACGCCGGTGTGCCCTTCGAAGAGAAGGTTCTGCTACCTGGCCCGCATATACTGGTGACGCGGCGGGTTGCACCGGACACTCAGGTGCCGCTGCTGCAGCACGACGACAAGTACGTGCAAGGCTCGGGCGCCATCATCGATTACATCGACCAGCGCTTGGGCGGCTCCGGGCTGACCCCGTCGGGAGCGGATGATCAGATCGAGGCGCGCCAGCGCGAGCGTCAAATCGACGAAGCGTTCGGCTTGGGTGTGCAGCGTGTCGTCTACAACGAGCTGCTGCAACACCGCGACATTGTCAGCGAGCTGTGGGCCGCCGGCGGCCCGCCTGGGGCCGTCGGTTCTATGCGCTCGCCTATCCTCTGGTGGCCGCGGTCGTGCGCAGCAAGTACAAGACGGCCGACCCCGCCGCAGTCGCTCGGGCCCAGCAGCGCTTTCTGCGCACCTTCGACGATCTCGACGCGATCCTGACCCGCCAGCCGTACCTTGGCGGAGAGCGACCGGATCGCTGCGATATCGCCGCCGCCGCGCTGCTCGCACCGATCTGCCAGCCACCCGAGCACAGGGTGCGCTGGCCGGCGATGACGCCCGGCCTCGAGCAGTTTCAAGCGAGCTTGAGAGATCGCCCCACCTGGGATCACGCGCTGCAGATGTATCGCAGGCACCGAGCGGCACCCAGCTGAAACTTCCAACCGTGATCCGGCAGACGGTGCCTCGATCGACCTCGGCGCGATCCGGACCCTTGCTGCGCTGCCGCAAATACAATTGGCGCTTTCGTTGCAGGCCATGACGGTGGAGGTAAATCCGTATGGCGAACCCTGCCAACCCGATGAAGGGCAAGACGTTCCAAAGCGGCAAGGAGAACAAGGGACGTAAGAACGACGCGGCCGAATCGAGCGAGCAGCCGAAACGGTCGTCACGGCACAACGATAGCGGCCCCGACCGCGGCCGAGCCCGCACCATGCACTGATTACAGTGTGGCTTCGACGGCAGCAGCGGGGGCGTCCTGCTCGGGCTTCGGTTCGTTCAACCGGTACAGGTCGAAATCGCCGAGCACCTGCTCATTGAGAAACTCGATATCGACTTTGTCGAAGTATACCGCTCCGCCGCGATTGGCCCACAGCAGCTCGCCGGTAGTGCCGTCGAGTAGCTGCACTTCCATCACCCCTCCGGCGACGGGCGTACGGCGCACCGTGCCGGCGAGAGCGGCGAGGATGTCGAAGAACAAATCCTTGCGGCGCATACCGGCGGACTTGATCGCAATCGCCGTGTCGACGCGAACCAGCACGTCCGCCCCCGCCCGGTCGGCAAAGACGTTGATCATCGGGCCGAGCGTCGAGCGGACCTGAAAGGCTTCGGCGACCGGCAAGCTACCCTTCCAGTACACTTCGCGGGAGATCATCTCGCAGCTGTTGTCGAGCTCGGTCAGGGCAAAGCGCAGCACCCCATCCTGCCCGAGCTCACTCTCCTCGAGGTGAGCCGGCACGACGGTGAAGCCGCGGCCTTGCAGCAAACGTTCGAGCCGCTCCTGTATCTCCGTGCGCATCTGGCTTTCGAGGTGGCGCTGGCGCTCGGCTGCTTCCGTCAAGCGCAGCTCCTGCACTCGGACAAGCGGCGGAAGAACGGCAACGGTGCGGACGTTGTCGATCCGCTGCGACAGCTCCGGGTGCCGGCGCACCATCGTCCGCTGCACGCCACTACAGCCGGCGGCGAGCGTCGCCACCGTCAGGCACAGTCCCAGGATCCCGCGCCACTGCTTCATTGCGGCCTCACCGTGAGCAGATGCTCGATAAAGCGCCGATCCGACGCGGCC
>DASPMH010000829.1:0-10513 GCA_035627175.1 Terriglobales bacterium
AGCTACAGGGCGCCTTGTCCACCGTAGCCTTGGCCGGGTGGGCGGCGGCGGCTTGGTGGGGCGCGGTCTGCCGCGCTCTACCGAGCGCAGCTACAGGGGCCTTGCTATTCGGCTCGTACGGTCAATTGGTCGATCAGGGCGATCAGCTGCTCTTTTTCTTCGGAGGCGACCAGTTGTTCGAGGCTGGTGCGGGCTCGGGCGCGGTACTGCTCGCCGAGCTGGCGAACCTCGGCAGCGACGCCCGATTCGCGGATGGCGCGCAGCGCTTGAGCGACATCGGTGTCCGACGGCGCGGCCGCTTCGAAGACACGACGCACTTCCGGGCAGCGGTTGAGGCTCAATACGATCGGCAGCGAGGGGTTGCCCTCGCGCAGGTCTATGCCGATCGGCTTGCCGATCTTGCTCTGCTTGCCCTCGATGTCGAGCAAATCGTCGACGATCTGGAAAGTCATGCCGACGTTGTAACCACAGTCCGCCATCGCCTCGACCAGGCGCTCGGGAGCACCGGCGAGATAGGCCGCGGTGCGAGCCCCTTGGCGGAAGATGCTGGCGGTCTTGCGATGGATGATCTCGAGGTAGTCGTCGACGGTCACCGCCGGGTTCTTGCGAAAGCGGGCCTGCATCACCTCGCCTTCGGTCAGCAGGATGCAAGCTTCGGCGGCCCAGTGAATCAGCTTCTCCTCGAAACGCGCGCACAGCTGAAAGGCACGGCTGAAGACGAAGTCGCCGGTGACCAGGGTGTCGGCGAGGCCGTACCTCTTCAGCGCCGACGGCTTGCCGCGGCGAGTGTCGCTATCGTCGATGATGTCGTCGTGGAGCAGACTGGCGGAGTGGATCAGCTCGAGCGCCGTGGCGACGTCGACGATGTCGGTGAGATCCTCGCCGCCGCAGGCGCGAAAGATCAGCACCGTGACCGCAGGCCGAACGCGTTTCCCCCCCGAATTGACCAGATATCCCGAGATCTCGGTCAGCCGAGGTTCGCGCGAACGCAGGACTTCGGCGAGCCGGACTTCGACGCGGTCCAATGCTTCGGATAGCCGCGGTACGGCTTGGCGCATGACCGCGCTCGCCTGGCTCGTGCTCACTATGATCTCCTACCCATCGTCCGCAGCCTGCGAGGTATCGGCCAAAGCCCCGGGTGAGTCAAGGCGCGTTGCTTTTGCAAAGTCGTCTGGTAGGGTCCGCCGATGATGTCGTCCGGGTCCCGCCCCATCGCTCCGACGACCGTCAAGCGCATCGGCCAAGAGAGTATCGAGGTGCTGTGGAACGACGGTCACCGCAGCGTCTATCCGAACCGCTACCTGCGCGACAACTGCCCCTGCGCCAAATGCCGCGAAGGCAAACCGGGCCTGGCTCTGCCGATCGTCAAAGGCGGCGAGCTCCATCCGGTACAGATCGGTGTCGTCGGCCGCTATGCGCTCAATATCCAATGGAGCGACCGCCACGACGATGGCATCTACAGCTACGAGACCCTGCGCCTACTCTGCCCGTGCGAGGAATGCACCCGCGGGCGCAGCGACGCGTGAGTGCTATGATCACCATCGCCGACATCCGCGAGCGCTTGACTGAAATCCGGTCGCCCAATTTCTCGCAAGACATCGTTGCGCTCGGCGCCGTCCGGGCGGTTCTCTTCGAGCAAGGGATCGTCACCATCCAGCTGTTGCCGCCGGCGATGCCGCAGGCGAGTCTCAACGTCACCATCAACGATATCCGCCGCGCCATCGGCGCCTTCGAAGGCGTCCGCGAAGTACGGGTGCACGTCGACCGTCCGGGAGCGCAGCCAGCTCAGGACAGCGGCCCGGTGCCCCTGCCCGGCATCCGCGACATCGTGGCGGTGTCGAGCACCAAGGGCGGCGTCGGCAAGTCGACCATTGCGACCAATCTCGCGGTCGCGTGCGCCAAGCTCGGCTTGCGCGTCGGCTTGATGGATGCGGACGTCTACGGCCCGAGCCTGCCGACGATGCTCGGGCTCTCCGGGCGGCCGAGCGTCGGTGACGACAAACGCATCGCACCGTTGGAGAAACACGGCTTGCGCCTGATGTCGATCGGCTTCTTTCTCGACGACAACTCGCCGGTGATCTGGCGTGGGCCGCTGGTGATGGGCCTGGTGCGGCAGTTTCTCAAAGACGTCGATTGGGGCGAGCTCGACCTGCTGTTGATCGACATGCCGCCGGGCACCGGCGACGCCCAGCTCACCCTGGTGCAGCAGGTGCCGCTGACCGGCGCGGTGATCGTCACCACCCCGCAGGACGTCGCCACGCTCGACGTCGAGCGCGGCGTCGCCATGTTCCGCCACGTCAACATCCCGGTGCTCGGCGTCGTCGAAAACATGAGCGTCTTCCAATGCCCGAGCTGTGGCCAACAACAAGACATCTTCGGCCACGGTGGAGCCGAACGAATCTCCCAGAACTTCGGTGTACCCGTGTTGGCGCGGCTGCCGCTGGCGGAGCCGGTGCGGGCAGGCGGCGACCGCGGCATGCCGATCGTTGCCGCCGAACCAGATCACCCGATCAGCCAGCAATTGATCGCGGTCGCCCGCGAGCTGATCGCGGCGACGGCGCGCGAGCACGAGCTCAGCGCACCGCCGACGATCATCGGCTGAGACGGCGATCGCTC
Organism: Terriglobales bacterium; assembly: GCA_035627175.1. Taxonomy (GTDB): domain Bacteria; phylum Desulfobacterota; class Binatia; order HRBIN30; family HRBIN30; genus DASPMH01. The sequence continues at coordinate 2,617 of DASPMH010000829.1, forward strand.
GATTGCCGCTCTTCACCCCCCGCGTTATAAGCGCCGCGCGAGGCACCTTTGGTTGAATCCGTAGCTCCTTCCTACCCGCTGCTCGCCTGGGCGATGCTGGCTTTCATCGCGCTGACCGCGGCGGTGAGCATCACCCTGTACCGGCGCCGCCAGCCGGATCTCTCCGATGTGCGCGGCTCCGCCGTGCTCGGTCCCGGGATCCGTGGCTGGTACTTCGACAATCTCCGCCCGTTCGAAGATTGGTGTGTGCGCCATCGCATCACGCCGACCACGCTCACCTACGCCCAGCTCGCCGGCAGTGTCGTGGTGATGCTGTGTTACGCCAGCGGCTACCTGTTCGTCGCCGGCTGGCTGTTGCTGACCGTCGGCAGCCTCGACATCATCGACGGACGCGTCGCCCGCCGCACCGGCGGAGCGAGCGCCCGCGGCGCCTTTCTCGACTCGGTTGTCGATCGTTACGCCGACACCTTCGCTTTCACCGGTCTGGCCATCTACTTCCGCAGCTCGTGGGTGATCTGGGTGGTGCTGCTGACGCTGCTCGGCTCGACGATGGTCAGCTACACCCGGGCGCGCGCCGAATCGCTCGGCATCGAGTGCCGAGTTGGCTTGTTTCAGCGACCGGAACGGACGGTGGTGCTTGGCTTCGGAACTCTGTTCGCGGTGCTGCTAGAGCACATTGCCGGTCCCTTGCTATGGGATCAGCCCTTCACCCTGTTGGTGATCACGCTGCTGGTGATGATGGCCTTCACCAATTTCTCGGCACTGCAGCGCGTCGTCCATGTCCAGCGCCAGTTGGGGAGCAGCTCGCTTGGCTGACAGCGACGGCAAAACGGCGCGCGTCGCCGGCACCTTCGTGCTGATGATCGGCTCCGGGCTGGTCCTCGATCACGGGCGCATCGCCCTGGGTGTCGCGGTGATGTTCGTCGGCTCGGTCTCCTTCCTCTGGGGGCTGCTGCTGCTCTTGCACGAGTATCGTAGCCGGCGCTCGCGCCTGGCCGGTGCCAGCGTGACCAACACGCCGGCACCCGGCCCGGGGGGCGCTGAATCGCCGTCTGCCGACAGCGATCGGGAGATGGAGGATAGGCGATGAACAATCGGGCGCTCAAGATCGGGCTGAGCATCGCCATTTCGGTCGTCTTCCTCTACATCGCCGCCCGCGACGTAGACTGGCCGCTAGCGTACGCGGCGCTCGCTTCGGCAGAGTACTGGTGGGCGATTCCGATCACGGCGGTCACCGTGCTGCAGATCTACCTGCGCGCGGTGCGCTGGCGGGTGTTGTTGCGCCCGCTCGGCAAGCCGGCGATGCGCTCGATCGTCGCCGCCAACAACATCGGCTTCCTTGCCAACTTCGTGCTACCGTTGCGCGCCGGCGAGGTGATCCGGCCGGTGTTGCTCAGCCGGCGCGAGGGCTTGCCCCTCGGCGGCGTGCTCGCCACCAATCTGATCGAGCGCATCTTCGACATGTTCACCATCCTGTTGCTGTTCGGCCTGACCGCGGCCTTGCTGCCGATTTCGGAGTCGGTGCAGGAGTGGGGCGGTCGTTTGGTGTTCGTCGCCCTCGCCATCGGCGGCGGCGTGGCGTTCATTCGCTGGCAACAAGCCCTCGCGCTCAGCCTGCTCAAACGCATCACCGTCCACTTGCCGGCTCAAATCGGTGGCGGCCTGGAGCACTTCTTCGAAGGCTTCGTGCAAGCCTTGAGAGTGCTCGACGGCCCGCGCAGCTTCTTCGAGATCACAGCCTGGTCGCTGGTCGTCTGGCTGGTGGTGTCGTTCATTTTCGGCATGGGCATCTGGATGTTCGACCTACCGGCGCCCTTCCCTCTCGGCCAGATTTGCGTTGCCGCGCTGGTTGCGATCGCCGTCTCGGCGCCGTCGGCACCAGGATTCATCGGCGCTTTCCAACTCGGCTGCCAGTTGTCCTTGGGACTCTTCGGTGTCGAAGAGAGTCGCGCCTTCGCCTACGGCATCGCCATCCATGTCACCCAGTTCGTCGCCGTCATCGGCGCCGGCTTGTACTCGCTGGCGCGCGAGGGCCTGAGCTTGCGTCAGGTCTAAGCGGTGTCTCAAAGCGATGGCGCTGCGGCTTGAAGGCAAGACCGTCCTCGTCGGCGTCAGCGGCGGTATCGCCTGCTACAAGGCAGCCGATCTCGTCCGCGCTCTGGTCAAAGCCGGAGCCATCGTCCGGGTGATGATGTCGTCAGCGGCGCAGCAGTTCCTCACCCCGCTGACCCTGCAGACGCTCTCCGGCAATCCGGTCCATACCGACACCTTCGACCTCACCCAGGAATCCGAGATCGGCCACATTCGCCTGGCCGACAGCGCCGACGCGATCATCATCGCCCCGGCGACCGCCAACATCATCGCCAAGATCGCGACCGGCATCGGCGACGATCTGATCACCACGGTGCTGCTGGCGACGCGCGCGCCGCTGGTAATCGCGCCGGCGATGAACGTGCACATGTTCGAAAACCCGGTGGTGCAGGAGAATCTCGCCCGGCTGCGCCAGCGCGGCCATCGCATCGTCGAGCCCGGCGAAGGCTTTCTCGCCTGCGGCTACGAAGGCAAAGGCCGGTTGGCCGATACCGAAGTACTGCTGGCCGAGGTCGAGCGCGCGCTGGCGCCGCAAGATCTCGCCGGCGCGCGGGTGCTGGTCAGCGCCGGTCCCAACCGCGAGGCGCTCGATCCGGTGCGTTTCCTCTCCAATCGCTCGACCGGGAAGATGGGCTTTGCGCTCGCCGCGGCCGCGCGGCGCCGGGGTGCCGAGGTCACTTTGGTCGCCGGACCAACGACTCTGCCCACGCCGATCGGCGTGCGCCGCATCGATGTGGTCACTGCCGCCGACATGCACCGCGAGCTGTCGCGAGAGTTTCGCGACGCGACCATTCTGCTGATGTGCGCCGCCGTCGCCGATTACCGGCCGGCACAGACGGCGGCGCACAAGCTCAAGAAACAGAAGACCGGTATGCAGCTCGAGTTGGTGCGCACCACCGACATCCTCGCCGATCTCGCGCCCCGAAAGGGCGAGCGCATTGTCGTCGGCTTCGCCGCCGAGACCGAGGAGGTGCTCGCCAATGCCGAGCGCAAGCTGAGTGACAAGAACCTCGACCTGATCGTCGCCAACGACGTTGCCGGAAGCGAGACCGGCTTTGCTGTCGATACCAACGCCGTGGTCATTCTCGGACGCGGTGGCGCCCGCACCGAGGTCGCTTTGACCAGCAAGGACGAAGTTGCCGATCGCGTGCTCGACGCTGTCTGCCAGCTGGCGCAACAGCCGCAGCGTGCGGCAAGCTCAGCGCGGTCGCGCCGGCGGCGATCCTAGCCTGTCAGGCGGGCTCGGCTAGCGGCGTGCAGCAGGGCAGCGACAGATGGCGCTCCGTCGCCAGCGCCTCGATCTGATGCTTCAGCTTCGGCGTCAGCTTGCCGCGGCGTTCGAGCGCGCGCAGGGTCAAACGGGTGCGGTGAGCGAGACCGAGAGCCTCCGCGCCGATCGGATCCGCAGCCTGGCAGTCGGCCTTCTTGCCGCGCAGCAACAGATCCATCGCATTGGCATGTACCGCCGCATTGTATTCGGTAACCGTTTCGGGCGGCAGCAGATAGCGTGACTGTGACGTCAACTGGCTGATGATGCGGTGCCACTGGTCGATGTCGTGCACCGCAATGAAATAGTCGAAGATCCGCTTGTCGGTGGCGAAGGGGAACAAGGTTCGCGACACCACCCGCTGGACCAAAGCATCGCACTCGGGAAACTGGCGTTTGCGAATCTCGCGTACCAGGCCGCGCCGGGTCGACGTCTGCATGGTGTCGAAGCGCGCCTCCCAGTAGACGTGGCGCAGGGCGCGGGCACGGAAGCTCACCACCAGCTGGGTCGGCACGTAGTGGTTGTGAGAGAAGACATCGCCGACCAGATGAGTCAGGTAGCCGTAGGCGAAGGCGCGCTCGCCGTCGCTCTCGGCACGCTCGAGCATCGCCCAGCCGACCGGCCAGGAATGACAGTGTGCCTGCTGCGCCCGAGTGTACTTCTTCGCCTGGGTGATGTCGGCGCCGACGCAGCCGTAGAGGAACTCGATGCGATGGCGGCGCAGCAGTCGTTGAAGGCCTAAACCCACGATGGTAAGTTTTTCGAGCACTTCCGCGCCATGAGTCAGATGCGTGATCGGACCCCACGCGTACGCGGGTTCGGCCGACAACAAGCACCACACCGCCAGCAACAGGAGAGACACCCGCGTCATGAGCTCGGATGCTACCCCCCGCCGCCAAGGCGCTCAAGTTGAGCCGCTGCGGAAACTCGATCAAATCCAAGGTTACGTCGAATACCAGCGTCAATCCGGCGTGGAAGGCTTCGCCTACGCCGCTGGCGGCAAACGACGGGGGCAGACTGCGGCAGCCGCGCCGGCAGCACGGGCTGCGGCCGCAGTGGCCGGTGATCTGGCTCCTGCCCCGAGTTCTCCGGGCGAGCTTGCCGCGCTGGCGGATCTGGAGCAGTTGCGCGCGGTGATCGGCGATTGCCGCCGCTGTAAGCTGTGCAGCGGGCGAACCAACCTGGTCTTCGGCGTCGGCAACGTCAACGCCGATCTGATGTTCGTCGGCGAAGGACCGGGGCGTGACGAGGACCTCAAGGGCGAGCCCTTCGTCGGCCGCGCCGGCCAGCTGCTGACCGAGATCATCACCAAAGGCATGAAGCTGAGTCGCGACGACGTCTACATCGCCAACGTCGTCAAGTGCCGCCCTCCGGAAAATCGCAACCCCGAACCCGACGAGATCGCCGCCTGTCGCCCGTTCCTCGAAAAGCAGATCGAGTTGGTCAAACCGCGGGTATTGGTCGCGCTCGGCAAGTTCGCTGCCCAAACGATGCTGAACGACCCTACTCCAATCTCGCGCTTGCGCGGTCACTGGCACGATTACCGCGGCATCAAGCTGATGCCGACGCTCCACCCGGCGTACCTGCTGCGCAACCCGGCCGACAAGCGGCTGGTGTGGGACGACATCAAGCTGGTCATGCAAGAGCTGGGACTGCCGGTCTAGTGACTAGCGGGCGTCGGGTCGACAGGATGGGAGCACCGCAGCGATGGCTATCGATCGCTGCGGTCGCGCTATTGCTCTGCCCCGGTAGCGCATGGTCGGCCCCGTCGCCCACTGTGACGCCAGCGGCCGATGGCCCGAAGCGTTCGATCCGGCTGATCGAGATCGACAGCAGCATCAATCCCGCGACCGCCGACTTCATCCGCGACTCAGTGCTGTTGGCCGAGCAGGAGCAGGCCGCGGCGCTGGTGATCCAGCTCGACACGCCGGGGGGCCTGCTCGAGTCGGCGAAGGCGATCGTCAAGGATCTTCTCGGCGCGCCGGTGCCGGTGCTGGTCTACGTAGCGCCGAGCGGATCGGGAGCGGTATCGGCCGGCGTCTTTGTCACCATGGCCGGACACATCGCCGCGATGGCACCGGGAACCAACATTGGCGCGGCGCATCCGGTCAATGCCGGTGGCGACAATATCCAGGGTGACATGCGCACCAAGGTCGAGAACTTCACCGCGACCTTGAGCAAGTCGATTGCGAGCGAGCGCGGTCGCAACGTCGAGTGGGCCGAAAAGGCGGTGCGTGAGAGCGTCTCGATCAACGAGCGTGAGGCGCTGGAGAAGAAGGTCATCGACATCGTTGCCGTCAGCCTCGACGACCTGCTGCGTCAGGCCCACGGCCGCAAGATCAAGGTGCAGCAGCGCGAGGTGGTGCTCGACTTGGCCAATGCCAACATCGTTCGCGGCGAGATGCCCTTGAAGCAGCAGATCATCGACGTCCTCGCCAACCCCAACCTCGCCTACCTTCTGATGATGGCCGGCATGCTCGGGCTCTACGTCGAGATGACCAATCCGGGCTTGATCGTGCCCGGTGTCGCCGGCGCGATCTCGCTGCTGCTCGGCTTCGCTGCGATGCAGGTACTGCCGATCAACTACAGCGGTCTCGGCTTGATCGGTCTCGGCATAGCGCTGTTGGTCGCCGAGCTGTTCCTACCGAGCTTCGGCGTGCTCGGCGTCGGTGGCTTGACGGCGTTCGTACTGGGATCGCTGCTGCTCTTCGACGGCTCGGTATCCGATCTCAGACTCTTGCCGAGCCTGGTCTATGCTGCCGCGGCCGCGTTCGGCGCGTTCACCATCGTCGTCGGCTTGTTGGTGGTGCGCAGCCACAAGGCTAAGGTCGCTCTCGGGAGCGAGGGGCTGATCGGCCAGAGCGGTGAGGTTCGCCGGGCTATCGGTGGTGGCCGCAGTGCCGGCAAGGTGCTTGTGCAGGGCGAGTATTGGAACGCTGTCGCCGGAGAAGCGCTCGAAGTTGGTGCGGCGGTGGAAGTGGTGCGGGTCGATGGAATGGTTTTGGAGGTGAGGAGGAAGGCTTGAGGGCTTGAGGACTTGGGTTTCGGATAGAATGGAGGTTGGGATGCTCGAGATTATTGGACCGATCGGGACAGTGTTGCTGGTGTTGGTCGTGCTGCTGGTGAACGGCCTGAAGATCCTCAAGGAATACGAGCGCGCTGTCGTGTTTCGTCTCGGCCGGCTGGTCGGGGCTCGCGGTCCGGGTATCACCTACATCATCCCGGTGCTGGAGAACTGGCAGCGGGTCGACATGCGCACGGTGACGATGGACGTGCCGGCGCAGGATGTCATCACCAAGGACAACGTGTCGGTCAAAGTGAGCGCGGTTCTCTACTTCCGCGTCATGGATCCCAACCGAGCCATCGTTGCGGTGGAGAACTACCTGTTCGCTACCTCGCAGCTGGCGCAGACGACGCTGCGCAGTGTCTGCGGTCAAGCCGAGCTCGACGAGCTGCTCGCCGAGCGCGAGAAGATCAACAACCACATTCAAGAGATCCTCGACGTGCAGACCGAGCCGTGGGGCATCAAGGTTGTCACCGTCGAGGTGAAGCACATCGACTTGCCGCAGGAGATGCAACGGGCGATGGCGCGGCAGGCGGAAGCGGAGCGCGAGCGACGCGCCAAGATCATCGGCGCCGAAGGCGAATTTCAGGCGGCACAACGTCTCGCTGACGCCTCCGCCGTCATCGGCCAACATCCGATGGCGATGCAGTTGCGCTATCTGCAGACGCTCGCGGAGATCGCCACCGAGAACAACTCGGTCACCATCTTCCCGGTGCCGATCGATTTCCTCCGCGCCTTCATGAAGATGAGCGACGAGCCCGACGCACCGGCGAAGAAGGTCGCCGACAAGCCCTGACCCTACTGCGAGCGGCGTAGCTGCGCGTAGGCCTGGCATTCGCCGGAGCGCATGGCGTTCGTGGGACAGCCCTCGAGCGCCATGCGGATCGCCCCCAACAGCTCATCGACGGTGACACTGCCGTCCCGCGATCCGTCGAACGGCGGACAAGACTCGGTCTCCGCTGCCCCGAGCGCGAGGTTGACGCCGTGCACCAACTCGTCGACGGTCACCGCCTCGCTGCCGTCGCAATCGCCGAGGCATGGCGCGCGCGGTGTGGCGGTGGGCGGCACGGCCGTCGCTGTCGGCGTCGCTGTCGGTATGGGAGTGGCGGCGCCCGGGAAGCTCGATGGGTCGGCCGGATCGCTTCCTTCGGCGACTTCGTCGCCGTTCCAGAAGCCGTCCTGATCACGATCGAGGCCGATGCGCGTACCGCTGCCGGGCGGTACGCAGGTGTAGGTCAGCGGTGTGCCCTCGGACGCGAGTTGCTCGATCTCCTCTGCGTCGGCCGCCTGCCCCTGCTCGTCGGGAAGGTAGCTGAGCTGTCCCGCGTACAGCCAGCTGCGGGCGCGGCCGCCGCTGTAACCGCTGACCACCAGATCGCATTCGCCGGTATCGGCGCGAGCCTGCAACAGCTCGCTACGCTCGCGGCCGGCGGCGCTGCTGCGGGTGATCTGCTGGCCGACGATCGGAGCGAGAT
>DASPMH010000830.1:0-3047 GCA_035627175.1 Terriglobales bacterium
ACGGCTGGACTGCTCGGCCGCGGCGGACGTGCGATCGACGCCGATCACGCATTGCTCGGGCCGGATTCCTTTTGGTACCCGGCGGACGTGCGCGGCTTCTTCACTGCGGAAGCGCGCATCACCGCACCGAGCCCTCTGACGGTCGTCCACAATGGCGCCGACGAGCAGCGCATAGAACGTGGCCGCCTGCGCGAGACCAGCTGGCGCTCCACACGGCCCGTCGGCGGCCTGGCCCTCGTCGCCGGTCGCTACCGCAGCGCCGAGGGTGAGCACGACAACATTCGCTATCGCGTCGTCCTGGGAGAAGACATCGATCTCGACGCCAATGGCATCTTGCGCCAGATGGCGGCGGCCAACCGCACCCTGACGGCGACCTTTGGTGCCTCTGGATTCGAACAGTCGACTCTCTTCGTCAGCAGCGCCGTGCGCCGCGCCTTCAACGACGGCTCAGGATTGATGGGCGTCGCGATCCACTATTTCCGTGACGGCGATCATGGCTTCCAGCTGATCGCCCACGAGCTGGCGCACAACTGGTGGGGGGCGACCGTCGCCGAGAAGTGGCTCACCCCGGCAACCGGCGGGGAGTGGTTGGTCGAGGGCTTCGCAACCTTCTCCAGTTGGCTCGCGGTCGAGGCCGAGCACGGCCGCAGCGGTCTCGCTCGCGCCATCGGTCGCGACATGTTCGACCCGCAGCACCAGCGCGTCATCAGCGAAATGTCCGCCTTCGACAACTTGCTCAACGAAGCCGCGGCGCGCGACACGATCTATCGCAAGGGCGGTTACGCCGCCTTCATGCTGCGCCAGCTGCTCGGTGCCGAGCCCTACTACGCGGCGCTGCGCGCGTTCCTGACGGCCTTCCGCTTTCAGCAAGCGACCGAGCGCGATCTGCAGGAGTCGCTCGAGCAGAGCACCGGCGTCGCGCTGGGCGACTATTTCGACGATTGGATACGTTCGCGGCGCCTTGCCGATCTCGCCGTGAAGAAGTCCCCCGACGGCGGCTGGTTGCTGACCAACACCGGCCAGGCGCGCATCACCGGCGATATCGAGGTGATGACGACAAGCGATCAAGGCCCGCCGCCGCAGTTGCGCACCGCCAAGGTCGGCGACCGCATCGAAGCGGAAGCCGGGGAGATCATCGTCGATCCCTATTTGCAGTGGGCCGACCCCTGGCGCGAGAACAACCGCCAGCCCGCACGGATCAATCCGATCGCGACGGCATGGGCCGGCAACGGCAATCATCTAATCACCTATGGTGAGCCGTTCCCGTGGTCGCGCACCACGATCACTTTGCGCGACGGCGAGAATCGCGCTCGCCATCACTGGGAGCTGCAACGCGGTCTCACCTCCAAGCCGCTATGGTCCGCCGACGGAACGCAGGCGGTCTTCGGACATGCCGACGGCGACGACCCCTACCCGATGACGGTGCTGCTGCGTGACGACGGCGCGCGGCGCAATCTCGGCCGCGGCAGCTCACCTAGCTTTGCACCGGACGGCACCATCTACGCGGCCCGCGGCGAGCACATCGTCGCCTTTCCCAACGATGCCACCGAGACCAAGGTCGTCGAGCGCGACGGTTGGTTGCTCGGCCAGCCGCGGGTGTCTCCCGACGGGGCTCACCTCGCCTACAGCGCGGCTCAGGACAACACTGTCGAGATCCGCGTCCGGCAATTCGCCGGCGGCCGCGAGCGACGCTTGCTCAGTACCGACCGTGATCGCGTGCTGCTCGAATGGTCCGCCGACAGCGCCACCCTATTCGTCGCCCACGGCGGCGATTCGGACTGGCGGATCAGCGCGCTGCCGCTCGACGAGCGGCCGGCACGGGTCCTTGCAGCCGGCATTGTCACTCTCGACGACCTGGCACGCTCGCCGAATGGCGAGCACCTCGCCTTCACCGCTGCGCCCGATCCGACCTATCCCGACCTGCGCAGCCGTCTGTACGTGCTGACCATCGGCTCGGAGAGCGTCGCGACCTTCGATGTTGCCGATCACGACCTCGAAGACATCGCCTGGCAAAGCGACAACGCGATTGCCGCGATCGCTGCCGAGATGCGGCCGGGCGCGGCCAACATTCTGCCCGCAACTCGGCGGATCAAGCGCATCGGCGTGCGCGACCAGTCGCAGACCGACCTCGACTGACGCAGCTGCTGTGCGCAGCGCCAAACGCTGCGTTTTTCCGCACCTGGCGCGGATTACGTCATTGACAAACAACGACGCCGCCCCGAGATCTTCGGCTGGCGTCACGATCGCGGCGCCGTGACAACGATGCGCGTCGCACCTCGGTGCTGCGTGCCGGTGAGGAGAGGTCATGGGTGATCAGAATTCTGTCTTGAGCGCGGCCGAGATCCGGCACCTGCTGCGCCGAACCAGCCTCGGTGGCGCCATCAACACCACCGAGGTCAACAAGCTGCTCGGCCTGACCCGCGGGCAAGCGGCGGATGCGCTGCTCGATTTTCGCCCCGACAAGTACAAGCCCACCGGCCGCGACATCGCGCGTGTCCATAACAGCTGGGTGCGCAAGATGCTCAAGACCCGCAAGCAGCTGCAGGAACGTTTGGTGCTGTTCTGGCACGACCACTTCGCAACCAGCGATCAAGTCGTCCTCGATGCGACCCAGATGGCGCTGCAGAACAAACTGCTGCGCATGCACTGCAAAGGCGCGCTGCAGCGCGATGGCAGCCGCGGCAGCTTCAAGGATCTGGTCAAAGCGATCAACAAAGATCCGGCGATGATGGACATGCTCGACACCAAGCGGAACAGCAAGGCGTCGCCCAACGAGAACTACGCCCGCGAAATCATGGAGCTGTTCACGCTCGGGGTCTTCGACAGCAACGGCCAGCCGAACTACACCGAGGACGACGTCAAGCAGATCGCCCGCGCCTTCACCGGCTGGCGCGTCGATGAGCGCGACGCGGCATATTTCAACGGCGGCTCGGGGCAGACCGCCGGCGGCACCTCCTGCGGTGGAAGCCGCACCGGCCAGCACGATTACGAAGCCTGCTTTACCGATCGCGGACCGAAAGTGATCTTCCGCGACACCGGCGGCTTCG
>DASPMH010000831.1:0-3778 GCA_035627175.1 Terriglobales bacterium
AGCTCAGGCGGTGCCGGTCATGCCGCGGCGCGCTCGCTGCGGCCCGGCTGCACCGCGGCAATCAGATGCAGATGTGGGCGATGCTGGCGCATCTGCTCGAGCCAGAAGTCGCTCTTGAACAACAGCAGCGGCCGGCGCTCGACGTCGAGCAAACATTGGACGCCGGCAAAGTCCTCGACCTCGGCAGGATCGAAGTCGTTCTCGACCCAGCGTGCGTGTTGCGCCGCGATCGGCTCGAAGCGCACGGCGACGTCGTACTCGCTCTTGAGACGGTACTGGATCACCTCGAACTGCAGCCGCCCGACGGCGCCGAGAATCGGATCGCGCTCGAGCCGCTCGCGATCGAAAAAAACCTGCACCGCACCTTCTTCGGAGAGCTGATCGAGACCTTTCTTCAGCTGTTTGCGCTTGAAGGGCTCGGCGAGAACGACGCGGACGAAGTGCTCGGGCGAGAAGCGCGGGATGCCGGCGAACTCAATCCCCTGCGCTTCGCTGAGCGCGTCGCCGATGCGCAGCAAGCCGGGATCCCAGACGCCGACGATGTCGCCGGCGAAAGCTTCCTCGACCGTGGTGCGCTCCTGGGCCCGGAACTGCAGCGAGCGTTTGATCGACAGCGTCTTGCCGGTGCGCGGATGGAGCACCTCCATGCCGCGCACGAACTTGCCCGAGCACACCCGGACGAAGGCGACGCGGTCGCGATGCAGCGGGTCCATGTTCGCCTGGATCTTGAAGACGAAGCCGGAGAATACCGGATCGGTCGGCGCGACGCTCGCGGTGGTCGTCGCTCGCGGCAGAGGCGCCGGGGCGAGATGGAGAAACTCGTCGAGAAAGGGCTCGATGCCGAAGTTGGTCAGCGCGCTGCCGAAGAATACCGGTGTCATCTCACCGGCGAGAAAAGCGTCGCGATCGAAGCCGGTGCCGGCGCCTTGCAGCAGCGCCAGGGCATCGTGCAGCTGCTCGTAGGGTCGCTCGCCGAGCTCGCGGCGGAGCTCTTCGCCTTCGAGCTTGAGCTCCTGCATCTCGACGCGGCGGGCACCGCTGCCGTGGCGATCGAAGGTCAACAGGCGATCGCCCCAGCGGTCGAAGACACCCTGGAATTCCGGTCCGGACCCGATCGGCCACATCGCCGGGCTCGCCGGAATGCCGAGGACGCGCTCGATCTCGTCGAGCAAGTCGAAAGGGTCGCGGCCCCAGCGATCCATCTTGTTGATGAAGGTAACGATCGGCAGGCGGCGCATGCGGCAGACTTCGAACAGCTTGATGGTCTGCGGCTCGACGCCCTTGGCGCTGTCGAGCAACATCACGGCACAGTCCGCCGCCGCGAGGGTCCGATAGGTGTCTTCGCTGAAATCGTTGTGGCCGGGCGTGTCGAGCAGGTTGAGCTGGTGGCCGCGGTAGGGGAACTGCATCACGCTGGTCGCGATTGAAATGCCGCGCTCGCGCTCCATCGCCATCCAGTCGCTGGTGGCGTGGCGATCGTCGCGGCGCTGCTTGACCGAGCCGGCGAGGTGCACCGCGCCACCGTAGAGCAACAGTTTTTCGGTCAGTGTGGTCTTGCCGGCGTCGGGGTGCGAGATGATGGCAAAGGTGCGCCGGCGGGCGACCTCCGCCTGCAACCTCTCATTGGTTTCGGTCATCGCGAAGTAGCTCAGGGAAAAGGACTCAGCCCTCAAAGTCAAGCTACTGTCAGGTGTGCGCCCCCTTTCCCAAAGGGCTGAGGCTTTCGCCGGCGAAAGCCTCAGCGCCGCAGGCGCGGGGCATTTCCGCGAGGCACCCCGCGGCGTCCAGCTCGCCTGCCACACCTCCCCTTTGGCGAGCGGCAGCGCGGTGGTAGATTGCCGAGCCTATGCAACCGACACCGACTCGTCCCCTGCTCTTGCTGACGCTGACCTTGTCCGCTCTCACCTGCGCCACACCCGGGCGCGCCGCCGACAATCCAGAGGCGGCGGCAGTGGTGCGCGGCTTCACCGATGCGATGCTCTCCGCACTCAAAGATGCCGACAAGCTCGGCTTCCAAGGGCGCTACGATCTGCTCGCGCCGGCGATCGAAAAGGCCTTCGATCTCGATTTCATGGCGGAGAAGTCGCTCGGTAGCCACTGGGCCAAGCTGAGCGCCGAGCAGAAGCAGCAGTGGCGCGCCGTGTTCACCCGCTACATGGTGTCCAACTACGCCAGCCGGCTCAACAAATTCAACAATCAGAACTTCGAGCAACTCGGCCAGGAGGATGCGGGGCACGGCACCTTGCTGGTGCGTACCCGGGTCCACGATCCCGGCAACGACGACGTCGACTTGAATTACCGTGTCCGGGAGCTGGCCGGGACGTGGAGGATCGTCGACATCTACCTGAAGGGAACGGTCAGCGAGCTCGCCCTACGGCGCTCCGACTACACCGCAGTGATGAAGAACCAGGGCTTCGATGCGCTGCTCGCCAGCGTCAATCAGAAGATCGAGGCGATGGCTGCGGGGAAGGTCGAGTAGCCGGGCGGCGCGCCCAGATCTCCGCCATCCGGTTCTGATAATAGGCGTTGCGCAAGGCGGCGTAGTAGTCGACCGCACTTTCGTGCAGCGCCTGCAGCTGGTCGAAAACCGCTTCGCGGGTCGCCAGCCCGGCGCCGCCGCCGTGAATGATGGTGAAAGTCAGCTGATCGGCCGGTCCGAGGATGTAGGCGGTCGGCCGGAACAGCAGGTCGACCACCAAGCCGAGGCTGCCGCGCGCGGTCGTCGGTCCCAATACCGGCAGCATCAAGAATGGCCCGCTCGGAGCTCCGTAGATCGCCATCGTCTGATCGAAGTCGGAGCTGTGGCGCGGCACCGAGAGCAAGGCGCCGACGTCGAACAGCCCGGCGACACCGACGGTGCTGTTGATGACGAACCGCCACAGGGTCTCGGCGGCGGCGTGCGGCTCGAGTTGCAGCAGGTCGTTGGCGAAGATCACCGGCGAGTTGAGATTGGCAGCCGCATTGCGCAGCCCCTGCTTGATCGGTCCGGGCATCAGGAAGCGATAGATGCGGGTGATCGGGTTGAGCACCCAGCGATCGAGCTCCTCGTTGAAGAGCAGCACCTTGCGGTTGCAGGGCTCGAAGGGATCGGGGAAGCCGGCGGGGGTGTGCTCGTTCTCGTCGTACTCGTCGAACAGCGGATCGGCCGCGGCGGCAGACAACGGATCCGCCGCCGTCATCGCGATCAGCATCGAGACGCACAGGGCGCGAAGGAACGATGCCGCAACTCGCCGGCGGACACCGGTGGACAACAAGGCGCGCATCGCTGTCGAGCGAGTACCGTTCCCGCCGCCAATTGGCAACTCGCCTGGCGCCTCGCAGCAATCCCCCTGCGCCTGCGCGCTGAGGCTTCGCCGGCGAAAGCCTCAGCCCTTTGGGAAAGGGGGCGCACACCTGGGGCGCGTCAAGCTGGAGCTAATCGCCGCAGCCGCACCGGCACCCCGTTGAGGATCGATTGGCCGACGATCTCCTCGACGCGCTGATCGTCGGTGAAATCGTTGATCGAGATCCCCGGACGCGAACCGGCGACGCGCTGCCAGGGAGCGCTCGGGCCGTGGCCCCAGCCGTGCGGCAGGCTGACCACGCCGGGCATCACCTCGTCGGTGACACGCACCGGCACCGTGCCGCTGTGGAGGTGATTCTCCAGCACCGCCGGCTCGCTGTCGCGCAGGTCGGCGCGCTGCGCGTCTTCGGGATGGACGAACAAGACGCAGCGCTCGCGGCCACTGACCAGCGCCGGAGCGTTGTGCATCCACGAGTTGTTGCTGCGCAGCTCGCG
>DASPMH010000832.1:0-3102 GCA_035627175.1 Terriglobales bacterium
AGGCCGTATGTACGTCGTAGCCATCGTCCTGAGGGCCTAACCGCCCGGAGGGACGCTCCGGCCGTCTCGCAACCTCCAGCTCATGGGCGCCGGCTCCCCCGTCAGATCGTTCGTTTATAAACAGTCTCGGTAGAGCGCGGCAGACCAACCATGTAGCTGCGCTCGGTAGATCGCGGCAGACCAACCATGTAGCTGCGCTCGGTAGATCGCGGCAGACCAACCATGTAGCTGCGCTCGGCAGAGCGCGGCAGACCAACCATGTAGCTGCGCTCGGTAGAGCGCGGCAGACCAACCATGTAGCTGCGCTCGGTAGAGCGCGGCAGACCAAGCATGTAGCTGCGCTCGGTAGAGCGCGGCGGGCCAATGCGCGGCGGCTCACCTCACCTGCCGCCGTCTTCTGACGGCAGCTACAATCCCCCGGTCGCAACATGCTACGCAGCGAGCAAATGGCCTCGCCCCACCCCCATCCCTTCTCCGCCTTCGTCCGCACCGGCTGCGAGGAGTACGTCCTGCGCGGCATCGGTCTGCCGCCGGCGGCGTACATCTTCCACGGCATCAAGCTCGCCCTGTTCGTCGCCGGCTGGATGTTCTTCTGCTCCTTCACCCCCGGCCTCGGCTCGCCGAGCGCGATCGGCTCCTGGTGGCTTGCCGACATCGCCTTCCAGAAAGCCTTCTTGTGGGCCTGCCTGATCGAGGTGCTCGGCTTCGGCTGCATGAGCGGCCCGCTCGGCTTCCGCATCTGGCCGCCGTTCACCGCCTTCCTCCACTTCCTGCGCCCCGGCACGGTCAAGCTCGCGCCGTTTCCCGAGCTGCCGCTGTTCGGCGGGCTGACCCGCACCTGGCTCGACGTCGCCCTCTACGCCGGCTTCCTTGCCGCGCTGCTGCACGCCTTGATGTCCGCCAGCATCGCCTGGCCGCAGCTGATTCCGGTGGTGGTGCTGCTGCCGCTCTGCGGACTCGCCGACAAGACGATCCTGCTGGCGGCTCGCTTCGAGCATCACTTCACCATGATCGTCTGCTTCCTCGCCGCGCACTGGCTCGGCGCCGCCAAAGCCGTGCAGCTGGCGATCTGGTTTTGGGCCGGAGTCTCCAAGCTGACCGTCGCCTTCGGCTACGTCGTGCCGGTGATGACCGCCAACAACCCACTGCTGCGCAACCCCGACCTGCGCCGGCGGATGTTCGTCTCCTATCCGGACGATTTGACGCCCTCGCGGCTCGGCGTGCTGATGGCGCACTTCGGCACCTTCCTCGAGCTCGGCGCGCCGCTGGTGTTGCTGATGGTCAGCGAGCCCGGACCGCTGCTGGCGATCGGCATGACGATGGTTTTGCTGCTGCACGGCTTCATCTTGAGCAACATGCCGGCCGGCGCGGTATTCGAGTGGAACCTGCTCAGCCTCTACGCCGCGTTCTTCTTGTTCGCCGGCCATCCGCAGGTCAGCCCGTTCGACATCCCATCGCTGCCACTCGCCCTCTATCTCGCAGTCACGCTGTTGCTGTTGCCGCTCGCCGGCAATCTGTTCCCGTCCAAGGTCTCGTTCCTGATCGCGATGCGCTACTACGCCGGGAATTGGGCGTGGAATGCCTGGTTCTTCCATCGCGACAGCTACAAGAAGCTCGACAAGCTCAAGCGCGCGCCGCTGCTGCGCGAGCAGCTCGAGCGCTTCGCCCCCGCCGAGGCGGCGAGCATGAACACCCGCGGCCCGGCGTTTCGGGCCTTGCACCTGCAAGGACGCGCCCTCGGGCTGCTGCTGCCGAAAGCTCTCGGCGATCGCTGCTTCGACGATTACCTGTATGTCGACAGCGAGAATGTCATCGCCTCGGTGCTCGGCTGGAATTTCGGCGAAGGCCATTTGGGCGACGAGCGCTTGCTGCGCTGCGTCCAGGAGCTCTGCCAATTCGAAGAAGGCGAGCTGCGCGCCATCATGGTCGAGTCGCAGCCGCTCTTGAGCCGCTCGCTGCACTGGCGGGTATGCGACGCCAAGCTCGGCCTGCTCGAACAAGGCCACGTCTCCTTGACCGATCTCGAACGGCGCAAACCCTGGGACATCGGCCCCAACCCGATGCCCGCAAAGCAAAACCCGCGGATGGTCCGCTCTCCGAGCGGACCAGGGCGCGGCGATGGGGATTCGATGCGTCGAGCATAGATTCGCCCCTCCCCCGCCCGCGGCGCGCTCGGAGAACAGCGATTTTCTCGCAACTCCAAGGAAGCACGCCGATCACCCGGGGGGCTGATTTCCTCGGCACGTGGCCCATCATGGACCGATGGTGGCGATCGTTCGCATCCCTGCCGACCTGACCGGCATCGAGGATGAGGTCGATGCGCTGGTGCGCCGCTGGTTGGTCGAGGCGGAGGCGATGCCGGCGAGCGCGTCGGCGAAGCTCCTCGCGGACCTGCTCCAGGATCGTGCCGGCCTCGCCTTCGCCGTCCAATTCATCGACGGGGTGATTCGCCCCGAGGATGCCCGCGTCGCAACCGCCAAGCTCGCCGAGCTCGCGGGCTCGCTGCCGCACACCTTGCCCTGGCACCTGAGCACCGCGCTTCGCCTCGGCGCGCTCGCCGGCGGCGTCGCGCCGATGCTGGTCATCCCAATCGTCCGGCGTGCGTTGCGCGCGATGGTCGGCCATCTGCTGGTCGATGCTGGCGATGCCCGACTCGCTCGTGCGATCGAGCAGATCGGCCGCAGCGGCCGCCTCAACATCAACCTGCTGGGCGAAGCGGTGCTCGGCGAACGCGAAGGACAGCGCCGTCTCGACGGCACTCGCCGGCTGCTGGCACGCGACGACGTCGACTACGTTTCGATCAAGGTCTCCTCGGTGATCGCGCCGCACCAACCCTGGGCTTTCGATGAGACCGTCGCCGACGTCGTAGAGCGGCTCACGCCGCTGTATCGGCTCGCGGCGCGGTCACGACCACGCAAGTTCATCAATCTCGACATGGAAGAGTACCGCGACCTCGACCTGACCATCGCGGTCTTCACCAAGATTCTCGACCAGCCGGAGCTCCGCGAGCTCGAAGCGGGAATCGTCCTGCAAGCCTATCTGCCCGACGCACTCGCGGCGATGATGCAGCTGCAACCGTGGTCCGCCGAGCGCCGCGCCCGC
>DASPMH010000833.1:0-4520 GCA_035627175.1 Terriglobales bacterium
CTTGGCAGAAGAGGAAGCTGAGAATCAACGCCGGCGGTCCGGGGCGCGCGACCACCTCGGCGAGCAACTGCGCCAGCAGCGCCGCTTCTTCGATCCCTAGTCCGTCGCCCGCCCCCGCCGCCGGGCCGAGGACCAGGCTGAGCGTCGGATGGCCGGCGAGAAGACCGAACCCGGCTTGCAGCATGCCGGCACGGCGGATCGGCCCATCGGCATGCCATTGACCGCGGAGGGTGTACTCGAGCAAGCCGCGACGGCGCGACCAGCGCGGTTGCGGCGAGGCGTACGAATTCGAGCTGCGCAAGCGCTGCCACAGCTCGGCTGTAACCGCCGCACTGCGGCCGATGATCTCGCGCGGCTCGACCGGAGTCACGGCCGGCGCGGCGACGAAATCCTCGAGTTGCGAGCGCAGCGCCCCGGCCGAATCGGGTACCACCGCGTCACAATCGCCGTTGTGCAGCCGGTTGGCGGCGGCTGCGGCTGCCATCGAAGCGTCGGCGGCGCTGTCGCGCACCGAATCGATCAGCTTGGGCCCGGTCAACCCCCAGAAGCTGCCCTCGGTCATCACCACTCGCTCGGGCAGCGACGCCATCACCGAGGGCGCGCCGAAGCAACCGCGCGGGCCACTGATCAACGACAGGGCGCGCACGCCGCGGACCGAGAGCTGGGCCAGAGCGATGCCGGCGGCGGAGGTGGCCGCGAGAGCTCGGGGCCCCTCTTCGACTCGCACTCCGCCGGTATCGAAGCCGAGTATCACTACCGGTGGCGCGGCGGCGTCGGCGGCGCGATCGAGCAGAGTGCTGATCCTCTCCGCTTCGAGCACACCAAAGGTGCCGCCGAGGACGTGTCCGTCGCTGAAAGCAACGAGCACCGGACGACCGGCGACGGCGGCGGTGCCGAGAACGAAACGAGTTTGGCTGCTGTCGGGGAAGGCGGGGTCGAAGCTATCGCGATCGACCAGAGCGGTGACGCGCTGGCGCGCGTCGAGGTCGGAGAATTTCAAGAGGCGCCAGGTATCGGCCCGAACCGCATCGGGTGCGGTTCGGGCCGATGGCGAATCACATCGCGGCGACGCGCTTCTGGGGGGCAGACATGGTTTCCGCCGAGCGGCGCAGATCGGCGGCGCGATCGTCACGCTCCCAAGTGAACAAGCCACCCGCGGCGGTGCGGCCGAAGTGACCGTAGGCAGCGGTCTTGGTGTAGATCGGACGCTTGAGATCGAGCGTCTCGATGATCTCGCGCGGCTTGAGACCGAAGTTCTCGCGCACCACGGCGGCGAGCTGCTCGTCCGAGATCGTGCCGGTATCGAACGAGTCGACCAGCACCGAGATCGGGTCGGCGACGCCGATGGCGTACGCGAGCTGGACCTCGCACTTCTTGGCGAGACCGGCGGCGACGATGTTCTTGGCGATGTAGCGCGCCATGT
The DNA here is from genome assembly GCA_035627175.1 of Terriglobales bacterium. Taxonomy (GTDB): domain Bacteria; phylum Desulfobacterota; class Binatia; order HRBIN30; family HRBIN30; genus DASPMH01. The sequence goes on from DASPMH010000833.1 coordinate 1,424, forward strand.
ACGCGGCGCTGCGATCGACCTTGCTCGGATCCTTGCCGGAGAAGGCGCCGCCGCCGTGGCGGCCGTAGCCACCGTAGGTGTCGACGATGATCTTGCGCCCGGTCAGGCCGCAGTCGCCCATAGGGCCGCCGATGACGAAGCGGCCAGTCGGATTGACGTGGTACTTGGTGTTCTTATCGAGCAGGTCGGCCGGAACGACCTTGTGGATCACCTCTTCGACGATCATCTCGCGCAGCGTGGCGTATTCGACCTCGGGGCTGTGTTGGGTCGAGATGACGACCGCGTCGACACGGTGCGGCCGGCCGTCGCGGTATTCGACCGTCACCTGCGACTTGGCGTCGGGACGGAGGAAGGAGTGTTTGCCGGCTTTGCGCACCTGGGCGAGGTGCTCGACCAGCTGGTGCGACAGCATGATCGGCAGCGGCATCAGCTCGGGAGTCTCGTCGCAAGCGAAGCCGAACATCAGGCCTTGGTCGCCGGCGCCCTGCTCCTTGTGGAGACCCTCGTTTTCGGTGACGCCCTGAGAGATGTCGGGCGATTGCTGGGCGACGTGCACGAAGACCGCGCAGGTCTCGGCATCGAAGCCCATGTCCGAGGAGGTGTAGCCGATTTCACGGACGGTATCGCGAACGATCTGCTGATAATCCGGTTGGGCGCGGGTGGTGATCTCGCCGGCGACGACGACGACACCGGTCTTCGCCAGGCTCTCGCAGGCGACGCGACTGTCAGGGTCGGCCGCCAGGCAGGCGTCGAGCACCGCGTCGGAGATCTGGTCGCACATTTTGTCGGGGTGGCCTTCCGAGACGGACTCCGAGGTGAAGACGAAATTCTTCAAAGCCATGATTTCTCCTTTCAACCGAAAACAGCGGGGGGATGGACGACGGAAAGCCGTAGAATCGACCGTTTCGGCGGTTGACTCATATACAGGCCGATTCTGTGAATCAAGCTTTTAGTCGGGCTCACCGAAGCGGTTGGCGAAGAGCTTTTCCACCGCATCGAGGGCTTCCGCGGCCTGCGGCCCGGTGGCGCGGACCTCGACCATGGTACCGGCGACGGCCTCGAGGGTCGCCAGCGAAAGGATGCTGCGGCCGTTGGCTTCCTTATCGCCGTTGCTGAGGGTCACCTCGGCACTGAGCGGAGCGAGGGCTTCGACCAGGCATTTCGCCGCACGCAGATGCAGCCCGAGGCGATTGCGGATTTCGAGCGTCTTCTGCAGCTGCGGCGCGGCGCTGTCTCCGGACATGATCAGCAGAGGCTCGGGGTCAGTACTTCTCATCCTCGGCGCGGATGATCTCGAACAGGCTGTCGCGGTCTTCCCCTCGCACCAGGGCGGTGCGAAAGCTCGCCTCCTTGAGCAGCCGCGACACTCTCGCCAGAGCCTTCAAATGTTGGCCGACGGAATCCTCGGGCGCGACCAAAAGGAAAAACAGGTGGGTCGGCTTGCCGTCGAGGGATTGAAAATCGACGCCGGCGCGATGGCGGCCGAAGGCGGCCAATACCGAGCGCACCGCCGGCAGCTTGCCATGGGGAATCGCGATGCCGTCGCCGATGGCGGTGCTGCCGAGGCGCTCGCGCTCCCACAGCACCTCGACCAGCTTGTTGCCGTCGATCTCCGCGTGCACGCCGGCGAGGTGCTCGGCGAGCTCGCGCAAAACCTGCTCTTTGGTGCCACCCCGCAGCTCCGGGATCACCAACTCCCGGGGGAGAATGTCCAACAACTTCATTGGTTGGGTCCGCTAACTGACAACGGCGGGAAAGGCGAGCTCACGAGGCCGATTCGGGCTCGATCAAGGCGATCCGCCCGTCGCCGCGGCGGTAGAGCAGCATCACCGCCTCGGTATCGCGGCTTTCGAACAGCAGATAATCGCTCTTCGATTGCTTGAGGCGACTGAGCGCCTGGCCGATCGAGAGCGCCTTGAGCGCAACCTTCTGTCGCACCAGCAGCGCCGCCGGCGGCAGTTCGACCGCAGCGATCACCGCCACTTTCGAAGTTGGCTCGGCGCGATGGCTCTTGCTCTTGGCGGCGCGTCGCTTGAGCTGGCGTTCGATCTTGTCGACGACCAGATCGATGGCGGCATAGAGGTCGTCGGTCTCTGCGGTGGCGGTGAGATTGAGATTCTTGCCGGTCAGCACGATCTCGGCGATGTGGCGGCGTTTGAGGACGGCGAGGATGACGTGCGCTTCGATCGGCTTGCGCAAGAACTTCTGCAGTCGCTCGACCTTCTCCAGGGCATACTGGCGTACCCCCTCGGTCGATTCGATGTGCCGAAAGGTCAGACTGACTTGCATGGCGAGCTCCTCCCAATTGCACCTACATCGTGTTGCGTCGTTTCGACGAGGGCAGAATTCCCATCAGCTCGCGATACTTGGCGACGGTACGGCGGGCGATGCCGACGTGCTCCGAAGCGAGCATCTTGGCGATGTGCTGATCGCTCAAGGGATGGCGCGTGTCTTCGGCCTCGATGATGGCGCGAATGCGCTCCTTGACGCTCTCTGCCGAGACGTCCTCGCCGTCGGCCCCCTGCAGGCTCGAGGTGAAGAAGTACTTCAGCTCGAAGGTGCCTTGCGGCGAGTGCATGTACTTGTTGGCGGTGGCGCGGCTCACCGTCGACTCGTGCATGCCGATGTCGTTGGCGACATCCTTGAGAACCAAGGGCTTCAAGTGGCTGACGCCGTGGTCGAAGAACTCGCGTTGGAAGCGGACGATGCTCTGCGCCACCAGCAGCAGCGTGCGCTGGCGCTGGTGGATGCTTTTGATCAGCCAGGCCGCCGAGCGCATCTTGTCCTGGATGTAGCGTTTGGCGTCGCCGTTGCCTTCGTCGCCGAGCATCTGGCGATAGAAGCGGCTGACCCGCAGCCGCGGCAGCCCGTCGTCGTTGACCCAGACCTGCAGCTCGTCGCCGATCTTCTGGACGAAGACATCGGGGACAATGTAGCGCACGTCGCCGCCGCCGTAGTTGCGGCCGGGCTTGGGCTCGAGCGTGGCGATGTAGTGGGCGGCGCGCACCACCTCTTCGACCGGCACGCCGAAGTCGCGCGCGATCTTGTCGTAGCGGCGGCCCTCGAGCAGGTCGAGGTGGTCGGTGATGATGCGGGT
>DASPMH010000834.1:0-13701 GCA_035627175.1 Terriglobales bacterium
CGAAGTATTCATCGAGGCGGCCGTTGGCCATGCGCAACACCCGGCCGTACGTGCGCCCCGCGAAGGTGTCGGCGATGAAGCAAGGCAGCAACGCGTTTTGATCGATACGGCGGACGACCTCCGCCAGCTGATCGGCCTGAAACACACCGCGAACGAGAACGCCGAACAGCTGATGGTCGAGGATACGGTCGATCGCGTCCGGGTACTGGCCGACGTCTGCGGCATCGATTTCGAGAACTTTCAAATGATCTTGGCGAGACATGGAGGCACCGCCGCTTGTAGAGCGCTGGCCTGCGGCAAGCAAGTTCTCCCTTGGCTGCGCGCATTTCGGATGGAACGACCGCCAAACCGCATGGTATATCCGCCGAACGTCGTCTCCCTCATGTCGTCTTCCACGCCGCCAACCGCAGAGATTCTCGCGCGTCAGGTAGCGGCTGCGGCCGCACCGTGGGGACCGGAGCTTGCCCCTGAGCTGTGCCGCGTCGTGCACAGTCCCGACGCGTACGAGGCCTCCATACGGGTCACCTCGAGCGGGTCGGTTCGCGCCGGGCGAATGATGATCGAGCGTGCCCCGCGGGACCTGTTCACCACCATCTCCGCCGCACTCTCGGTTCCGCTGTGCGCACGGGTCGACGCCTGGCTCGCCGTCGCCGCCAGCGAGAAGCTGCCGCTGATCGTCGGTTGGGATGTCCGCAGCAACGAGCGTCGCTGCGTCAAGCTGTACCTCAATGCTTCCGATGCAACCCCGGCGACATCTGCCCGACTCGTCGATCGACTCTGTCCGGGACCCGCAGCGGAGCTGATCCGCCGCGCCGATCGCTCGGTCGTGCTGGGGCTGAACCTCGATGACAGCGGCAGATGCGAGCCCAAGCTATATCTGCAATCGGCGGATGCTCGCGACTTTCCGCAAGAAGCAGGTTCCGCGGCTCAGCATCTCGCCATGACCACGCAAGCCGAAGGCGCCGCCGCCGGCGCGGTGATGTGCTTCGATATAGACGAGAGTTCGCTGCGGCCACGCGCTTACTTCGTCGCGCTGCGCGAGCCGGCCTCGGGGTGGACGTGGTCGTCTATCGCCACCCTTCCGAGCTTTGATCCAGCGCTTCGCCAAAGCTTCCCTTTCGATCCCGCACCGCCGCGTTCGGTCGGCCTGTCGCTGCGAGACGGTTCATGGACGCTGTACTGCAAGCCGCGCGGCAGCGGCAGCGCTCTGCACGGGCTCGAACCTACGGCGATCTTCCGTGCCGATAGCTCCGAGGTTGGCTTATTCGTCGAGCCGACGGCGGCGGCGCTACGCGCCTTTCGCCGCACGGAGCGTCATGCCATTTCGCTGCGCATCCGCGCTGGTGAGCCCTCCCCGCTGGCAATGGAATCACTGGTCGATTGGTTTGCCGAGCGACTGCGGCTGGCGGAGAGCGAAGAATTTCGCGCCGGCTTGCGCTTGCACGAGCCCCCGGCGCCGTGGGCGCTGGTTGCTTGCCGCGAGGAGAAGTCGACATGGGCGCGGTAATGCCGAAGGTCGTCGCTGCGACACGAGCGCCGGTGCCGGTTACCGACAACGATCGCTACTTCGATTATTGCCTCCAGCCCTACGATCCGATCCGCGACCCGCGTGGCAAGCTGCGGAGCGAGTCTTTGTTGTGGAACAGCCTCGACGTCGTCGCCGCGCCGACCGAGCTCGATGCGGTGTTGCGCGCGGTGCAGCTCGCCGCGGGTCGCGACATGACCGTGGTGGGAATCAAACACCAAGCTGGACGTTTGTGGTGGGAGTTGTACTTCTATGACCGCCAGAAGGATGACCCGTCGGTTCGCGCCGCCGGCATCGCCGCCGCGTGCGCACCATGGGTTCACATCGCCCCATTACCGAGCGAATCGATCCCGTACTTCATGTTCTCCTTCGACGTGCTGCCCGACACCGTCGAGCGCGGCCGGGTAGATCTCGTCAATCTGTATCTTCCCTACTATGAGGTTCAGGGCGGTCGTTCATACAAGCTTTCCGCGCGCGGCTTGGAGATGGACAACGTCTATCGCTTTCTTCATCCGAAGATGGAGATCCGTGAGATTCTCCACGAGATTCGCCAAAGCGTCTTTGTCGATTATGGGCGCGTGTCGCTGGCGCGGGTGCTGTTGCCGGAGCTGATCGACTGCAATCGCATCTGCGTCGCCAAGAAGCGCTATGCCGATGCCGTGTATTACTCCGGCATCGACGTCGGCCAATTGCTATTCTTCCTGCGCACTTTCGACTATCCCCGGCCGATCGTCTCCTTCGTCGAGACGCACCGGGGCCGGCTCGATCACCTGCGCTTCGATGTCGGCATCGATTACACGATGAATCCCGATGGCTCGTTGGCGATGACCAAATCGAGTTACTACGCAACGCTATGAACGCCTCGGCTCTACGCGATCAGGTTCATCCGACGCGCTTCCGAGATCTGGCGGTGACTGTCGACTTCCACTGCAACAGCGCTTGCACCTTCTGCATCGTGCAGGAGGGCATGAACAACTACCGCGGTGTCCCGTTCGAGCGCTTTCAACAGATCACCGCTGAGAATTTGCGCAGCAACAAGTATGACCGAGTCATCTTCACCGGCGGCGAGGTTACGCTGGAGAAGTCGCTGTTTCGGTTCATCGAGCACGCGCGATCCTCGGGCGCTTTTCGTCATATTCGCTTGCAGACGAATGGTCGCAAGTTGGCCGATCCGGCCTTTACGGCGCAGTTGGTCGAGGCGGGTGTCGACGAGTTTTTTGTATCGCTGCACGGCGACACCGCGGTGCTCCACGATGCGATCACTCAACGCCCCGGCAGCTTCGATGAGCTGATCGCTGGGCTCGCCAATCTCTCCCGGTACGACGTGCGGCGTATGACCAATACTGTCGTCCATCGCACCAACATCGGCGCCTTCGAAGGCATCGTCGAGGTCGCCTATCGCCATGGCATCGAGCAGATGGAGTTCTGGAATTATCTGCCGATGGAGGACCACGCCGATGAGGCGAACTTGATCGCGCCGCTGCCGGAATCAATGCCGTCACTACGACGGGCCCTGGCGCGGTGTCAGCGCTATGGCATCGCCGCGGTGACCAAATACGTGCCCCAATGCCTATTGGGTGAGCATGCTGCGAGCCTCGACAATAGTCAGCCCGATACCATCATCGTCGAGACGTTTTGGGACGAGTTCCCTCGCTTTGCTTGCCTGTATGAGGCGCTCTGCGAGCACAGCGACGAGTGTCTTGGCCTGTCGCATGACTACGTGCGCAAATTCGGATGGGAAGAGTCACTGCTGGCCCCGCTTTCCCGTACACGTCGGTGGGTGCCGCGGCATCAACCCGTCGAAGGCCGTCTTGATCAGCCCTCGCAAGAGCCGCCCGCCCTCGGTCATCCTGCATGGACAGCGCTGCTCGGGGAGATCCCGGCCGTTCTCGGCAAGCTGGTGCGGGTGCAACTCAACCGCAATCAGGCTCGCTACACTCTGGTGCCGGCGAGCGGCGAGGCGAGCGTGGAGCTGGTGGTCTGCGCCCGTGACGATAGCGCCCCGGCGCTATCTCGGACGCGCTCCTTCAACATCTTCTACACTCAGCTGAAAGGCACCTACGATCGAGCACAGGTCGAGCTGCTGCTGCGTACCGCCGGCGAGCAGATCGCCCGCAACGACGACGGCACACTGACGCTCGACAGCCGCAAGGGTCTGGTGCAGTTGCCGCGGCAAGGCAAGGAGCGCCCCCCGGTCGTCTGAACCTGCGGCCTGAAATACCAAACCCTGATGCCGCTGGGCATTGCCCCCTTTGCTTCTCAAAGGTCGAACACCTGGGGCAGGTTCTGATTGACGAAGTCTCATCTGAGGACATAGGTGATGGCGCATCGGGAGAGCATATGAGTGGACCGCTTCGCCTGCTTCTGGTCAACCCGACGATCGTCGCCAAGCGCGAGCACGTCCACATCGGGCTCGGCACTGTCGGCACCTACGTCAAGCAGCACAGCGAGCACGAGGTGCGGATCCTCGACTTCCTCGCCCACGGCCGCACCTGGCGCGGGCGCCTGAAAGAGGTGCTCGCCGAGTATCGGCCGGACGTGATCGGCATGTACATCTCCAGCCCCTACATGCCGGCGGCGTGCAGCGTCGCCGCGGAGATCAAGCGTCTCGCGCCGCAAACCCCGATCGTCGCCGGCGGTCACCATCCGACGCTGTCGCCCGACGAGACCATCGCCCAGCCGGTGTTCGACATGCTGATCATCGGCGAGGGCGAGAAGCCGATGGTGCGACTGCTCGATGTCCTCGCCGCCGGCGGCTCTCTCGATCAGGTCCCCGGCCTGTGGTGGCGCGCCGCCGACGGCATCCACCAGGTGCCCAAGGCCACCCTGCTCGAGGCCGAGGCGATGCCCGGCGTCGATTGGTCGCTGCACGACGAAGAGACTCTGCGCGCCAACTTCTACTTCTGGGGCGTGCTGCCGGTGATGGCGAGCCGCGGCTGTCCGGCGCGCTGCTCGTTCTGCTCGATCACCAACATCCAGAAGATGTACTCGGGCGAGAAGTTCCTGCGCTTTCGCGATCCCCGCACCGTCGTCGACGAGATCGAAGCCGACTACCAGCGCTACCGCGACTGGGGTCTGCGGGTCATCTATTTCTACGACCTCAACTTCCTGGTGAACCCGCGCTGGCTGCGCCAGTTCACCGACGAGTACAAGCGCCGCGGGCTCAACCGCAAGCTGACCTGGAGCGCCTACACCCGCGCCGACCACGTCAATCCGGACACCCTCGAATCTCTGCGCGACAGCGGCTGCGTCAATCTCCGCATCGGCATCGAGGCGGCCAATCCGTACATGCGCAACATCCTCTATGAGAAGGATGTGCCTCAGCCGGTGCTGCTCGATTCGATTCGGCAGATCAAGGCGCTCGGTATCTCGGTCACCGGCTACTTCATGGCGGGCGGCCCCGGCGAGCGGCCGGAATGGCTGATGGAGTCGCTCGAGCTGGTCCGCCGCGAGGGGGTCGAGTACCCGGTCTTCTTCCATTTCAAGCCGCTGGCGGGCACAGACATCCTCGGGCGCGTCGAGGAGCTCGGCTCCCATCTGCTGACCGACTCGATGAACGCCAGCGCGGATTTTCTCCACGGCGTCAACATGGAGCATCAGTACATCAAGACGTGGCAGCTGAAGGCCTATCTGCTGCTGACCCACCTGCTCTTCGGGCCGACCTTGGTGCTGGCCCAGCTGCGTCGCACCGGCGTGCGCTACTTTGCGCGCCTGGCGAAGTACATCGCCAAGGGCCTCGCGGCGGGGTTCACTCCGTACGGAGCGCTGACCTACTTCATCTTCTACGGCTACGATCACTTCTCCGACCCGATCCACCTCGACGCCGATCCGCAGCCCGGTCGCCGCTGGCGCGGCCTGATGGCGCTGACCCGCTCCTGGATGAGACACTCGGGCGCGCCTGAGCCCAAGATCGAGCCACGCCGCCGCGAGCGGGTGGCCCTGGAGACGGCATAAGGAGAAAGCGCAGGCGTGCGCCCCCTTTAGACCCCCAGGTCTAGGGGCGGGGGCTCGTGTTGGGTTAGGTGCTCGAACTGTTGGCGGAACTGGTCGACCCTCAGGCCGGCGGTGGTGGCGAACTTGGCTAGCTCTTGCGGGTCGTCGAAGTCGTCGCGCCTGAGACGGATCATGTAGCGGCGGGCGATGGCGTAGCGCGTCGAGCTGACATCGACCAGACGCACCCTGGTTCGCCCGGTCGCCGGATCGAGCATGCTCTGCAGCGGGATCGGCACGAACTGCCCCCCTTGCATCGACACCATCACCGCGTTGCCGCCGCTGAGCAGATACTTGGCGGCGCAGTAGCCGAGATCGCGGGTGTACTCGATGTCGTAGGGAATCGGATCGGCGCAGCGCAGCTCGTAGCCGATGTTCTTGGCGACCACCGTCGTCTTGATCTTGAGCTGCTTCAGCCGCGCCTGGACCTCGCGCTTGAGGATCTCGCCGATGTCGATCTCGGAGATGCGCACGTGGCCGTGCTCGTCGCGCTCGACGTCCTTGAGCTCCTCCAGGTCGCTCGGCTGCAGACCCAAGACCACGCCTTCGGCGATCACCGCGACGCCGTCGCGGCGGCCGCCGCTGGCGCGCTTGATGATCGCACCGACGAGCGAGTCGACGATCTGCTTGAGCGTCATCGTCTCGCCGAATTCTTCCGGCAGCAGCGTCAGCGTCGCTCCCGCCGCCTTGCCGATGCCGAGGGCGAGATGGCCGGCCTTGCGACCCATGGCGATGCACAGGTACCAGCGCCCGGTCGTCTTGGCGTCGACCATCAGGTTCTTGACGATCTCGACGCCGAAGTGGCGCGCCGTCTGAAAGCCGAAGGTGTCGACGCCCGGCGGTAGGTCGAGATCGTTGTCGATGGTCTTGGGGACATGCACCACCTGCAGCCGCCCGGCGGACTTCTCCTCGACCTTCATCGCCGAGAAAGCGGTGTCGTCGCCGCCGATGGTGATCAGCTGCGAGATGCCGAGCTGCTGCAGCGTGGTCACCACGGTTTCGAGCAACTGCGGATCCTTGGTCGGATTGGCGCGCGCGATGCCGATGTACGAGCCGCCGCGGAAGTGAATGCGGCTGACCTTTTCGATCGTCAGCGCCTCGGTGTGCGAGGTGTCGCCCTTCATCAACCACTCGAAGCCGTCACGCAGGCCGATCACCTGGACGCCTTCGAGCAGGGCGCGGATGCTGGCGCTGCTGATGACGCTGTTGATGCCCGGCGCGGGTCCGCCGCCGACGAGAATGCCGAGGTTCTTGGGCTGAGTCATCCGGTTCCTCCTGGGTGCAGGCGACCAGGTTACACGACCCGGACGCGCGGAAAACCCATCGGCGCGAGCTTTACACCTACTGCGCCGGGCGTAGGCTGACCGAGTGACGTTACGTGCAATGTTGACCCAGTTGGTGGCGGCCTTGCCATTTGCCCTTGGCGCGGGCGCGACTCCGACGCCAACGGTGGCCCCGCCGGCCCAAGAGGGCGAATGGCACATGCCGGCGAAGGATTATGCCAGCACGCGCTACAGCCAGCTCGACCAGATCAACACCGACAACGTCAAGCAGCTGCAGCTCGCCTGGAGCTTCTCGACCGGACTGACGCGCGGCCACGAGGCGGCGCCGCTGGTGATCGGTTCGACGATGTACGTCGTCACTCCCTTTCCGAACTACGTCTTCGCTTTGGACCTGGCCCAAGGTGGCAAGCTCAAGTGGAAGCACGAGCCCAATCCCGAGCCGGCGGCGCAAGGCGTCGCCTGCTGCGACGTCGTCAATCGCGGCGCGGCCTACGCCGACGGTAAGATCGTCTTTAACACCCTCGACAACCACACCATCGCTCTCGATGCCGAGAGCGGCAAAGAGCTGTGGAACGTCAAGCTCGGCGACATCAACCTCGGCGAGACCATGACCATGGCGCCGCTGATCGTCAAAGGCAAGGTTCTCGTCGGCAACAGCGGCGGCGAGATGGGGGTCCGCGGCTGGTTGACCGCGCTCGAGCTCGCCACCGGCAAGATCGTCTGGCGCGCCTACAGCACCGGGCCCGACAACGAAGTGCTGATCGGCGCCAACTTCAAACCGTTCTACCCGCAAGACCGCGGCAAGGATCTCGGCGTCACCTCCTGGCCGGCCGAAGCCTGGCGCATCGGTGGCGGCACCGTCTGGGGTTGGATCTCCTACGATCCGGGGCTCGACCTGATCTACTACGGCACCGGGAACCCCGGTCCGTGGAATCCCGAGCAGCGCCCCGGCGACAACAAATGGGCGAGCGCGATGTTCGCCCGCGATCCCGACACCGGCGAAGCGGCCTGGGCCTATCAGTGGAATCCCCACGACCTGCACGACTACGACGGTATCAACGAGCTGATCCTGCTCGACCTGACCATCAACGGCGCGCCGCGCAAAGTGTTGGTCCGTCCCGAGCGCAACGGCTACGTCTACGTGCTCGATCGCATCACCGGCGAGGTCCTCTCGGCGACGGCTTTCGTCGAGATCACCTCCAGCACCGGCATCGATCTCAAGACCGGCCGACCGACGGGCGTCGAGACCAAGCAGCCGCTGGTCGGCAAGGTGGTGCGCCACATCTGTCCCGCACCGCCCGGGGCCAAGGATTGGCAACCGGCCTCCTATTCGCCGCGGACCGGCTTGATCTACATGCCGAGCAACAACCTCTGCTACGACGCCGAGGGGCTCGAGGCGAACTACATCGCCGGCACGCCGTACCTCGGCATGAACGTCAAGATGTACGCCGGCAGCGGCGGCTATCGCGGTGCGGTGATGGCGTGGGATCCGGTCAATGCCAAGGCGGTATGGAAGGTGACCGAGAACTTCCCCGCTTGGAGTGGCACCGTAGTCACCGCCGGCGACGTGGTGTTCTACGGCACGATGGACGGTTGGTTCAAAGCGCTCGACGCGCGCAGCGGCGCGCTGCTGTGGCAGCACAAGGTCGGCTCGGGCGTGATCGGCCAGCCGATCAGCTACCGCGGACCCAACGGCAAGCAATACATCGCGGTGCTCTCCGGCGTCGGCGGTTGGGCCGGCGCGGTGGTCGCCGCCGATCTCGATCCGCAGGACGGCACCGCCGCCCTCGGTTTCGCCAACGCCATGGCCGATCTGCCGCAGCACACCACCAAGGGAGGCATGCTCTATGTCTACAGCCTCCCCTGAGCTGTGCACCCTCTCTAAGGTGTGCGTCCCCTTTGGCAAAAGGGGGCAGTACCCGAAGGGCACGGGGGATTCGATACCTCAGAATATCCGGCGCGCACTCAAAGTTGGATGGGCACTGGCGCTGCTCCTCCTCGCGCTGCCGGTGCAGGCCCGCGAGCTGCGGGTCTGCTCCGACCCGAACAACCTGCCTTTCTCCAACCAGGCGGGTGAGGGCTTCGAGAATCGCATCGCCGAGATGCTCGCCGGCGAGCTCGGTGCGGAGCTGAAATACACCTGGTGGGCGCAGCGGCGCGGGTTTGTTCGCAATACGCTCAAGGCCGGGCAGTGCGATCTGATCATCGGCGTGCCGAGCAGCTTCGACATGGTGCTGGCGACCGCGCCCTACTACCGCTCGACCTACGTCTTCGTCAGCCGCGCCGGTGCCGCTGATCCGGTAGGCTCGTTCGACGATCCGCGGCTGCGGCAGCTGAAGATCGGCGTGCAGCTCGTCGGCGACGACTACGCCAATCCGCCGGCGGCACACGCGCTCGGACGGCGCGGCATCACCGGTAACGTCATCGGCTATCCGGTGTACGGCGATTATCGCGATGCGGCGCCGACGGCGGCGATCGTCGATGCGGTGGCGCGCGGAGCTGTCGATGTCGCCGTCGTCTGGGGGCCGCAGGCGGGCTACTTCGCCAAGCGCAGCAAGGTGCGGCTGGCGCTGGTGCCGGTGTCACCGCAGATCGATCTGCCCTTCCTGCCCTTCGTCTTCGACATCGCCATGGGTGTGCGGCGCGGCGAGGATGCCTTCCGTGGAGAGATCGATGCGGTGCTCGAGCGGCGGCGGGCGGAGATCGACAAGATTTTGAGTGAGTACGGCGTGCCGCTGGTGCGAGGGGGGATGGTGGCGGCGCGATGACACCTCCGAGCTGTAGCGCGCGCTCTCCGAGCGCGCTGTCGGGGCGCGTCGATGGGCGTCGCGGTTGGATAGCCAAAGTGCGCTCGGAGAGCGCACCCTACAGCTCAAGCGTTGCCGTGCTCCTGTTGGCGTTGCTGGCTTTGGGGTGTGAGCGCGAGCAGCGGCGCTTTCAGGAAGGGCCGCTGCCGAATCTTGCCGGGGCGCCGCTCGAGAATCCCTATGAGCACAATGCTTGGGCGCTTTCGGAAGGGCAGCGGTTGTTTCGCTGGTACAACTGCAGCGGCTGCCACGCCAACGGCGGCGGCGGCATGGGTCCGGCGCTGACCGACGACAAGTGGGTCTACGGCAGCGAGCCGGCGCAGATCTTCGCGACCATCATCGAAGGACGCCCCAACGGCATGCCTTCCTTCCGCGACAAGATCACCGACCAGGAAGTGTGGCAGCTGGTCACCTTCGTGCGATCGCTCAGCGGTATGGTCCGCCAGGACGTGGCCTCGAGCCGCCAGGACCACATGCAGGTCAAACCCTCGGCGCTGTCGCTCGATCAACCCCAGCCCAAAGCAGTCCCTCCCCCACTTCCATGAAGCGAGCTCCGCAATCGTCCTCGCCGTCGTCCTCGCCCTCGAATCCGAGGTTGGCCCTCTTCGTGTTATTCGCCGGCTGCAGCAGCGGCGGCCCGCAATCGATCCTCGACCCGGCGGGCCCGCAAGCGCAGCAGATCGAAGACCTGTGGTGGTTGTTCTTCACCATCTGCACGCTCGTCTACGTGATCGTGATCGCTTTCCTCGCCGTCCCGATTTGGCGCCGGCATCAGGGGCACAGCGACAGCGCCGATCGGCCGCTGCAGATCACCGTCGGCGTCGCCACCGCGGCGACGATCCTGATCCTCTTCGTCCTCGCCGGCGCCAGCTATTCGACCGGCCGCGCCCTCTCCGAGCTACCGACCGGCGACGCGCTGATCATCCGCGTCACCGGGCGGCAGTGGTGGTGGGAGATCACCTATCCCTCCGCCACTCCTTCCGACACCTTCACCACCGCCAACGAGCTGCACATTCCCGTCGGCCGCGCCGTAGTGCTCGAGCTCGACTCCGCCGATGTCATCCACAGCTTCTGGGCGCCCAATCTCACCGGCAAGCGCGATCTGATTCCCGGGCGGCCGACGAGCCTCGCCTTTCGCAGCGATCGCCCCGGTACCTTTCGGGCGCAGTGCGCCGAGCTGTGCGGGGTGCAGCACGCGCTGATGGCGATGCCGGTGATCGCCGATCCGCCTGAGGCGTTCGAAGCATGGCTCTCGCATCAGCGCAGCTCGGCGGCGCAGCCGCAGACCGACGAGCAGCGCCGCGGCCAGCAGATCTTCCTGTCGCGGCAGTGCGCGTCGTGTCATCGCATCCAAGGCACCAGCGCCGGCGCGACCAACGGGCCCGACCTGACCCACATCGCCAGTCGCGGCACGCTCGCCGCCGGCACGCTCCCCAACACCCGCGAGCATCTCGCCGACTGGATCCGCGATCCGCAGCAGATCAAACCGGGCAACAAGATGCCGCCGGTGCCGCTGGCGACCGAGGAGCTCGACGCGCTCCTCGCCTATCTTCTGACGCTGCGGTGAAAGATGGGCAACGTTCCGGTCATCCGCGAAGCGGTCGTCCCCGAAGAGCTGCGCCACGAGCTCACCAAGACGTGGGAAATCGGTCCGACCTGGTGGGAATGGATCGCCACCGTCGACCACAAGCGCATCGCCATTCGCTACATCGTGGTGGCGTTCGCCTTCTTCGCCGCCGCGGGCGTGCTCGCGCTGATCATGCGGCTGCAGCTGGCGCGGCCGGAGCAGCACCTGGTCGGTCCGGATCTCTACAACCAGATGTTCACTGTCCACGGCAGTACCATGATGTTCCTCTTCGCCGTGCCGATCATGCAGGCCTTCGGGTTGTACTTCGTGCCGCTGATGGTCGGCACCCGCAACGTCGCCTTCCCGCGGCTGAACTCCTTCGGCTTCTACATGTATCTGATCGGCGGCCTGTTCTTGTGGGTTTCCTTCTTTCTCAACATCGGACCCGACGCCGGCTGGTTCAGCTACGTACCCTTGTCTGGCCCGGAGTATTCTCCCGGCAAGCGCGTCGACGTGTGGGCGCAGATGATCTCGTGCACCGAGCTCAGCGCGATCGTCGCCGCGGTGCAGATCATCGTCACCACCTTCAAGCAGCGCGCCCTCGGGATGACGCTCGACCGCATCCCGCTGTTCGTCTGGGCGCAGCTGGTGACGTCGTTCATGGTGCTGTTCGCGATGCCGGCGGTGATGCTGGCGAGCGGCGCACTGGCGATGGATCGCTTGATCGCAACCCACTTTTTCAATCCGGCCGAGGGCGGCGACGCGCTGTTGTGGCAGCATCTTTTCTGGTTCTTCGGTCATCCCGAGGTCTACATCATCTTCATTCCGGCGCTGGGGATGATCTCCTCGATCGTCACCACCTTCACCGGCCGCTCGGTGTTCGGTTACACCGCGATGGTGTTGGCGCTGGTGGCGACCGCCTTCGTCGGCTTCGGCCTGTGGGTGCATCACATGTTCGCGACCGGCCTGCCGCAGCTCGGCGAAAGCTTCTTCACCGCTTCCAGCATGATGATCGCCATTCCGAGCGGGGTGCAGATCTTCTGTTGGATCGCGACGCTGTGGAAGGGCGAGCTGCGCCTGGCGACGCCGATGCTGTTCGTCATCGGCTTCTTTCTGATCTTCATCATCGGCGGGATGAGCGGGGTGATGATCGCATCGGTGCCGCTCGACCTGCAGGTGCACGACACCTTCTTCATCGTCGCCCATTTCCACTACGTGTTGATCGGCGGCGCGGTCTTCCCGCTGCTCGGCGCGGTCTACTACTGGTTTCCCAAGATCACCGGGCGCTTGCTCGACGAGCGACTCGGCCGGTGGAGCTTCGTGCTGCTGTTCCTCGGTTTCAATCTCACCTTCTTTCCGATGCATCAGCTCGGTTTCGCCGGCATGCCGCGGCGGGTCTACACCTACGTCGCTTCGACCGGCTGGGGCTCGCTCAACCTGCTCGCCACCTGCGGCGCCGCGGTTCTCACCAGCGGACTGCTGGTGATGCTGATCGATCTCGTCCGCAGCCTGCGCCACGGCGAACCCGCCGGAGACAACCCTTGGGGCGCGAGCACGCTCGAGTGGAGCGTCAGCTCGCCGCCGCCGCCGTACAACTTCGCTCTGCTGCCGCTGGTGCGGGCCCATGAGCCACTGTGGGAAGCGAACGGCTACGCCAATGCGGTGGTCGGCTTGCCGGCCGACAAGCCTTACATCCTGGTGACGACGGTGCTCGATGCCGAGCCCGATCACCGTTACCAGCATCCCCATCCGTCGATCTGGCCATTCGTGCTGAGCCTGGTGACCGGCGCGACCTTCATCGGCCTTCTCTTCACTCCCTGGGCGCTGGTCGCCGGCGCCGTCGCCGGCACACCGGTGACGATCGCCTGGTTCTGGCCGAAAGGGGACGAGCCGTGACCCCGGCGACCGACACCGATCATCCGGTGGTCGACGTCAGCGGCCTGCCGGAGTTCGGCTTCGGCAGTCGCGGCGTGGTGTGGTGGGGCGTGCTCGGCTTCATTTCCGTCGAGCTGACCATGCTGGTGCTCTGTCTCGCCGCCTACTTCTACCTGCGCAGTCAGGCGGTCGAGTGGCCGCCGGCGAACACCAAGCCCGAGCTGTGGATCTCGAGTCTCAACACCGGCGTGTTGTTGGCGAGCCTGGTACCGATGATCTGGACCGAGCGAGCGGCGCTGCACATGGACGTGCGTCGCATCCGGATCGGGTTGATGATCTGCCTCGCCTTCAGCGCGGTGTTCGTCGTCCTGCGGATCACCGAGCTGTACCTGCTGCCGGTGCGCTGGAACGAGAACGCCTACGGCTCGATCCTGTGGACGACGATCGGCCTGCATACCGGCCACATGTTTGCCGAAGTGATCGAGACGGTGGTGATCCTGGTGCTGATGTTCCGCAAGGGGCCGATCCACGGCAAGTACTTCAGCGACATCGAGGACAACGCGCTGTACTGGTACTTCATCGTCGGCATCTGGGTGCCGGTGTTCGCGGTGCTGTTCCTCTCGCCGAGGTTCCTATGAGCCAGCCGATGGGCGA
>DASPMH010000835.1:0-3124 GCA_035627175.1 Terriglobales bacterium
AAATCACGCTATTGCCGTCGTGGACGGCAGTGCCGTCGAGCAGTTGCTCGGTGGCGGGGTTCGACGGAATGCCGTTGGCCGGGATCAGCTCGTCGGCGAATTGCTGGCTCGGGGTGGTCAGCACCAGCGAACCGACATTGACGATGCCACCGGCGCCGACGACGATGCCGTGGGGATTGGCGAAGTAGACGTTGCCGCCGATGTGCCCGTCCTGAATCGAGTTGAGCACACCATGGATGTCGGTGCGTTCGGAGCGGACGACGTTGATCAGGTTGGTGCTGCCACCGGGGAGGTGGAGGTTGACGACGTTGCCGCGATCGACATCGAAGCGGTGGAAGGAGTTGAAGGCATTGTTGCCCTGCACCGTCTCGGTGGTGACGTCGGTGACGTGACCGTCGATCGCCAGCGAGGTCTCGGTCCGCCCGTCGATGACGATCTGCTGGGCAAAGGTGACGTTGGTGACGAATGCCAGCAGGGTGATCGGAGTGACGGCAGCATAGGTCAGCGCTAAGAAACTGCGCCAGCCGCGAGCCACGGCGACGGTGTACCGATTGGACATGAATACTCCCTTCCCGGCATGCGCAGCTCGAAGGCCTCCGCGTGCCCCGGCAACGGGGTAGCCCAACCTCCAGAGGAAGATCCTGACGACATTCTCAAGATCCTCTTCTTCGGTCCCCTCCCTGGCCTGCGGTTGACCCTGGCGCTGCACCTCGCTACGCAGCCGCAATGATCGTCGGCATCGATATCGGCGGCTCGACCACCGATGCGGTCCTGCTCAATGACGAGCTTCAGGTGGTCAGCATCGAAGCCAATGATCCGGTCGCCGCCGCCGCCGGCGCGCTCGGCCGGCTGGTAAGTGATCTCGGCCACGGCCTCAGCGAGTTGACCGCGATCGCCGCCACCGGAGTCGGGGCCCGTTCGCTCGGCGCCGACCTCTTCGGTGTACCGGTTCGCACCGTTTCGGAGATGACTGCAATCGGCATCGGCGGGACGACGCTCGCCGGCAGAACCGACGCCCTGGTGGTGTCGATGGGCACCGGCACGGCGATGGTATCGGTCAAAGGCAGCGACATCGTCCACGTCGGCGGTACCGGTGTCGGCGGCGGCACTCTGTTGGGATTGTCGAAGCATCTGCTCAACGTCACCCGTCTTTCGACCCTCGAGCAGCTCGCCGCCTCAGGCGATCTGGCGCACGTCGACCTGACCGTCGGCGATCTCGCCGGCGGCCCGGTCGGGGCTCTGCCCGCGGACGCAACGGCCAGCAATTTCGGCAAGTTGTCTTCCGATGCTTCACCTCAGGACAAAGCTCGGGCGCTGGTCAACATGATCGCCGAGGTGATCGTGGTGCTGAGCGTCACGGCGGCGCGCGCCTGTGGGCAGACCGACATCGTGCTGACCGGCAAGCTGCTGCGGGTCAAGCCGCTGGTCGAGCGCATCCAGGCGACGCGGCTGCTGTTCGAGCGGCAGTTCCTGATTCCTCGTTACGCGGAGTTCGCTACCGCGATCGGCGCGGCGCGCAGTATCGCCGGGTAGACGGCGCCAGGTGAGCCGTGCCGCCGCGCTCTGCCGAGCGCAGCTACAGGCGCGGGGAGTGGAGGTCGATGCGTAGGACCGTCACCTGGGATCTGCGCTGCGGGTCGTAGCCGAGCCACTTGCCTGCGGGCACGTCGGCGGGGGTGGCTTGGCGCAGGCCGCAGCGCTCGAAGAGCTGTTGAGCCCGGTCGACGGTGGTGGTGGCGAAGACGTAGCGCAGGCCGAGCTGACGGGCGTCGTCGATCGCCTTCTCGATCAGCCTTGCTCCGACTCCCTCCCCCTTGAAGCGGGTGATGGTGTAGAGACCGACGATTTCGCCGACCTGCTCATCACGGTAAGGCGCCGTCACCAGGGCGCAGATCCCGGCGAGGTGGCTCGCGCCGATGGTCGCGCCGTAGCCGCTGGCGAGCAGCTCGGCCACCTGCTCCGGGCTGCGCGGCTTCAACACCCCTTCGCGATGGCCACGTTCGATCAGCTGCTCCGCTTCGGGGAAGTCGTCGATGCCGAGACGATCGACGCGGCAGTAGTCCTCGAGCGTGAAGAGCGTTCCCGATCCCTCATAGGTGAACAGCTCGCGGGCGGCTTCGCGCAGCGTACACAGGTTCGCCGAGCCGACGCCGCCGAGCAGGGCGTGCCGCAGGCTGGCGACCGTCGGACGGCGCTCGCCCATGCCGGCCCACTCCGCCTGGCCCGTCGCCAGCAGCGCCGCCATGGTCGCCTCGTCCATGAACGAGATCGGTTTGCCGTCACCGGCGACGAGACCGCCGCTCGGCTGCATCACCACCAGCTTGTGCGCCCGCAGCCGCGCCGCAGTCATCGCGGCGAAGCGCACGGCGTCGGTCTCATCGGCATGGGCGACGACGCCGACGAACAGCGGTCCGGAGCGTAGCACCGACCAGATCTGCGCGATCAGCTTGACCGCGTCGGCGGGAGCGTCGAAGGCCGCCATGTCGAGGGAGTGGAAGTACTGCACCGTTTTGCCGGCGTCACGGAACAGCGGCAGCGTCTCGTGCGAAAGGATCTTCGGCTGCAAACGCCGCCGCAAGGTGCGGCGGACGCTCTGCACCTCTTCGACCCGCTGCACCGATACCAGAATGATCAGCTCGGTGCCGTTGGCGATCAGGGTGTTCGCCAGCGCAGCGAGCTGATGCTCGCCGTCCTCGGCGACGAGATCGCTCGCCGCCAGCGACAGCACCAGGGCGTGGTTGCGAAACTCCTCCAGGTAGAATTGGCGCTCGTCGAACGCTTCGATGCGGTAGCGCAGTCGCTTGGGCATTGGTTTGCTCGCCTCCTAGCGGAGCGCGGGGGTGGCGTCCAAGATCAAAGCTCGGCCTCGTAGGCGACCGTGCTCCCGTCAGCGAGCGTATCGCTCGGATGCAGCACGACCAGATCGTTCTCCTGCAAGCCCGCGAGCACCTCGGCGTGGCTGCTGCCGATGTGGCCGATGACCACCGGTCGGGTGTCGGCGGTGCGGCCGTTGACGACGAACACCGCCCATTGACCGCGGCGGCGGAACAAGGCGCTGTTCGGCACCTGCAGCACCGCCTCGGCGTGCCACACCACGATGCGGGTCTCGACCCGATAGTTGTCG
>DASPMH010000836.1:0-3186 GCA_035627175.1 Terriglobales bacterium
TCACGCCGCCCGAGGAGCAGTTGTCCGCCGGGAAGGACTCTTCGATGTTCGCCGCCGCGCACGCGGTGTTGACCACCAGGCCGCGGGCGTTGGTGCCGGAATTGACGATGATTTCGATCTCCGCGACGTTCTCTTCCGTCGCCGTCGCCGGATCGTCGATCTGCGGCAGGGTGCCGAGGTAGCAAACGACCTTGTCGCCCTCGCCGGGCAGAACCACGGTCTCGCAGGTGCCGTTGCCCTGCGTCACCGTCGCCGTCTGTACTTCCATGATGTCGACGCCGTCGTTGTCGACGGGCAGGGTGTCGGTGACGACGATACCGGGCGCGAACGAAGGACCATTGTTGGTTACCCGGATGACGTAACGGATGTCCTCGCCGGCGACCGCGTCGCCCGGCGGAACGTTCGGATTCTGGGGATGCGGCTCAGCCGTCTTCAACACGCTCAAATTGGTGGGCAGTTGGCCGATGAAGGGACGGTGATTGATCTCCGAATCGCCGCTGATGTCGATCTCGCGAGCGAGCACCGCGCCGTTGAGCGTGGTCGCGCCACCCATGGCGACGCGATCGCGCAGCGGAGCGACGACGGTGCCGTTCCACAAGGTGTCACGGCTACCGGCAATGCGACCGCGCGTCCCCTCGAACAGCCACATCACCTTGTCGGGACGAAGGCCGGGATCGTTGGGGTCGGCGGTGCCCAGGTTGATCTGGTTCAAACCGCCGATGCGCATCTTGTCCCTGACGCGGAGGATCAGGGTCTGGTCTTCCAAACCGTTGAGGTTGAGGACCGCCGAGCGGCCCATATTGATCAGGTTGATGTCGCGAACCTGCGTGCCCGGCTGATCGAAGTCGAGGGTCACGCTCTTGGTGCCCTGCACGAAGATGCGATCCTCGGTGTGTATCGGATCGTTGGGATCGGTCAGGGTAGTGCCCGGCAGATTGTCCGAAGTCAGCCGGCGATTGCTCGTCGGATCGGCAAACTCAGCCAATAGGTTCTGCGCCAGAACGCAGCGGTCATACTCGTTGGCGAGCGACGCGGGATTGTTCGGATCGAGCGTGCCGCCGGTCAGGATCATGTTCGGGTTGAACGGCGGAGGGGTGTTCGGCGGAGTGCCGAAGTCCATCTGCAGGCGGGCATTACACAGATCACCCGGAGCTGCCGGCGCGGTCAGACAGTCCTGATCGCTGGCGCACGACTTGGCTCCCGACGGAACGCACAAACCCCCGCCGGCCCACCAGGCCTCGCCATTCAAGATGACGTTCGGGAACGGAGCGTTCGATTCGTTGTCGGTAAAGTTGAATACGCAGCCATCGCAGAAGAACTGGCCGCCGATGCTGCCCAAGTTGCGAGGCGCCAAAAAGCCGCGGCCGAGGAAGGTGTTGCCGGTTGCGGCGACGTTACCTTCGACGACGTTGCGCGACACCAGGCGGACATCCGGTCCGCAGACCGAAGCCCAGCTCGAAGCCCCGGGGTACTGGGCGGGCTGGCAGTCGCTGTCGGTCGAGCAGGCACGACCTTGCACCTGGCAGGAGGGACGCGGGAGGCCAGGATTGTTGGGATCGTTGGGATCGCCACCGGTCAGCGTGTCTGGGCAGACACAGGTATTGAGGCCCGTGTCGCAGACGCCGTTGATCCAGAAGTCGTCGGGCTCCGGCATGGTGCCGTCGCCATCGATGTGGCGAGTGTTGACGTTGCTGCCGAGACGGATGCCGTCGCGCGCCGCAGCGTCGTTCGCCAATACGGCGAAGTGCGCGAACTCGTTGAGAGTTGCGCACTCGGGGTCGTCAGCATCGCTCAGCCCGTCGCCGTCGTTGTCGAGGCCGTCTTCGCAGTGGTGCGTGCCATCGTTGTCGATGTCGCACTCGGCTGCACGCGAGTCGATCGCGCCCGGAGAAGCTTGAAGCCAGCCGTAACGGCTCTCTTCCTGCACCCCAGCGGCATTACAACAGTCACCGGAGAAGGTGTTGCCGTCGCTGCAGGCCTGACCAGTGACGACTGGCAATCCTGCTGCGACTGGACTCGGAGGCGCCGCCGAGATCAATGCCCACGCGAGCATCGAAACTAGACAGAGCGCACCGAGTGGACCGGCAAAACGAACACCGATGGGTGTCCTTTTCACCTTGGCTGCGATGTTTTTATACATATGTACCCCTTTCACGCGCACACGACAGCTCGTCCCCGCAGACGAGGGTGTGTGAAAAATTCGACTGAACGAGAGAGGAAAATCTCATGTTTGATGGATTGGGGGTGAGCCATACCGCAAAGCGAAAGACGATGTCCAGCGATAAAGTTTGCGGAAGCTGAAAAAAAGCGCCTGCGGCGGACGCCGTCGGCGAGGCGATTACAGGCCGTCAGGGAGCTGCGACGGATGCCTGACAGCGCACCACCCGACCTGCGAGATCGGCAATCACTATCTCATCTGAGACCCGGTCGAAGCCGAGGCCAGTCGGGGTATCGAAAGGCACCGGCCGCGCCTCCGCTGGGTCCACCGTGCGCAACAACTTGCCCTGCCGATCGTAGGCCCTGAGCTGGCGCGCCAGCGGTACACTAACCCAGATCCGGCCGGCCCGATCGACGGTGACATAGGGTTCCGAATAGACCGCGTTGCTCCACCCTTCGATCGCGATTGCTGCGCTCGGTTGGTGTGTCGGGTCGAGAATCTGCAAGCGGCCGTTACCGTTGTCGGCGACGTACACCAAGCCCTGGCCGTCGACGGCAATGCCGATCGGGCCGGCGAACTGCCCCGGCCCTTGTCCCGGTCCACCGATCGCAGCGGCCAGCTTGCCTTCCGGGGTCAGTTTGACCACCCGACTGTTGCCGGTATCGGCAACGTAGACGCTGCCGTCCGGGCCGAAAGCGACGCCGCGCGGGCCGTACATTGCCACGGCCGATTGGCCATCGGGTTGGCCGCCGGGAGTGAAGAATTGCACCCGACCGTTCCAGGTATCAGCTACGGCGATTCGCCCATTAGCGGACACCGCAATGCCGGTCGGTTCCTTGAATTGTCCGAGCCCATCGCCGTGCGAACCCCATTGGCTCAGAACCGCGCCATCGCGCGCTCGCCGCTGGATTCGATGGTTGCCGAAGTCGGCGACCAGCACTTCGCCATTGGCCAGGACCGCCAGCCCGCGCGGTTGGACGATCTCGTCGGCTGGCGCGGCGTTCGCCGCCGGCACTTCCGCCGCCGGT
>DASPMH010000837.1:0-5929 GCA_035627175.1 Terriglobales bacterium
TGCTTTCCCGCAGCGCGCGCAGCGAATTCCAGGTCGATCCCGCCTGTGCCGAAGCAGCACAACGCGCTGCTCGAGCGCTCGAGCAGCTGGGACATTCCGTCGAAGAATCCCATCCCGAGGCGATGGCCGACGGCGAGGCGACCCGGGCCTTTGTCGCAGTGGTCGCCTGCAGTGTTGCGCGTACGCTCGATGTGTTGGGCGAGCGCGTCGGTCACCCGCCGACCGCCAACGAAGTGGAACCTTTGACGTGGGCCCTGGCGGAGCTCGGCCGGCATTTCGCCGCGCCGCGGTACCTGGCGGCCGTCGAGTCTGTGCATGCTCTCGGGCGGCGGATGGCGAGCTGGTGGGACCAGGGCTTCGATCTGCTGATCACCCCGGCTACCGGCCAACCGCCGCCGCGTATCGGCGAGCTCGTGCCTCATCCGGAGCGCGTTTTCGAGGACTATGCTCGGTCGGCGCCGTACGGCATGTTCACCTCGATCTTCAACCTGACCGGGCAGCCGGCGATTTCCTTGCCGGTGCACAGGACCGAAGGTGGCTTGCCGGTCGGAGCCCAGCTGGTGGCCGCTTACGGTCGCGAAGACCTGCTGATTCGCGTCGCCGCGCAGCTCGAGCAGGCACTGCCATGGCGCGAGCGCCGCGCTCCAGCAGCAGAGTAGCAGCTGTAGCTGCCGTCGGTAGACGGCGGCAAGGTGAGCCGCGCGTAGCTGCCGTCGGTAGACGGCGGCAGGTGAGCCGAGCGTAGCTGCCGTCGGTAGACGGCGGCAGGGTGAGCCGCGCGTAGCTGCCGTCGGTAGACGGCGGCAGGATGAGCCGCGTGTAGCTGCCGTCGGTAGACGGCGGCAGGGTGAGCCGCGTGTAGCTGCCGTCGGTAGACGGCGGCAAGGTGAGCCGCGTGTAGCTGCCGTCGGTAGACGGCGGCAAGGTGAGCCGCGCGTAGCTGCCGTCGGTAGACGGCGGCAAGGTGAGCCGAGCGTAGCTGCCGTCGGTAGACGGCGGCAGGTGAGCCGAGCGTAGCTGCCGTCGGTAGACGGCGGCAGGGTGAGCCGCGTGTAGCTGCCGTCGGTAGACGGCGGCAGGGTGAGCCGCGTGTAGCTGCCGTCGGTAGACGGCGGCAGGTGAGCCGAGCGTAGCTGCCGTCGGTAGACGGCGGCAGGTGAGCCGCGCGGCCGCGCTCTACCGAGCGCAGCTACAGGCGCCGTCTCAGTGCAACACGATCGTTTCGCGGGTCTCCAGGTGATTGCCGGCGCCATCGTCCAGGTCGGCACGGATCAACAGGGCACGCCCCGGAGGAGCGTTGGCATCGATCTGCGCCTTGAGCTTCACCGAGCCGTTCTTGGCTTGCAGCTCGCCCCACAGCACCACCTCGTCGGCGCCGACGTGAGCCTCCGGAACGGTCTGCACCGTTCGCATCAGCCGCGGCAACTTGATGCGTAACCGGCCGGGGCCGGTCAGATTGCGATACTTGAGCGAGATCTGCACCGTCAGCCCCGGCCGTGCGTGCAGCGGCGCCTCGAGGCGCAGATCGGGGACACCTCGTTGCACCGGGCGGCGCGGGTCGTGACGGGCATGGCCGAGAGGGGTCTTCTCGTCGAGCCCCGGCTGAGCGCCGGCGGCCTCGGCCGCGCTGCTCCACAAACGCGCCTGCGCCGCAATGCCGTTGGCACCTTGCTCGAAATACCCGCGCGCCGTCTGACCGCGCCAGGCGTAGCTGCGCCCGCCACCGGCAGCAGGGGTGCCGAGCGTCGAGCCCGGACCGTAGGTAGCCTCGAGCATACGCCGCAGCGCCTCGGTGTTGTGCGGACCGGCGGCATCGAGAACCACCGCCCACAGGCGCTTGTGGTAGAAACAGTACTTGATCGACATCAAGCGGCCGCCGTCGCCGATGTCGAGATCGTCGCCACGACGCAGATAGCAGACCTTGTCGGGGCCAACCGCCTCGACCTCCTCCAAGCCGTTGAAGGCCCGGAACGGCGTGCCGAACTTCGCGTCGCGGAAGCCGTTGATCGCGTCGATCGGCGCTCCCGCTTCGGTGCCGGCAGCCGGCGCGGCAGCAAGCCCAAGCAGCAGTGCCGCAATCAGCAGAGATGGTAGTCGCTTCATTTGCCCTCCGGTGGCGCGCGCGAAGCTAACAAATCACTTGGCGCGCGTCACCCGGCGGGCAGGAATCGAAAAGGGCGAATCGGAAAGCTGCGGCCAGCACGCCAGCGTGCGTGCCGCGAGCTGGTTGAATCACACCGCGCCGGCGACCGTGGTCAATGCCGTATTCGCCGAGTCCCACAGGGTGGTGACGTTGCCGGCGATCGCTACTGCGGCGAGAGCCGCACCCGCGCCGATGATCGCCAACGCGATGCCGTACTCCGCGAGATCCTGTCCTTGCGTGTCGCTGACGAGCTTCTTCAAAATGGTCATGGTTTCCTCCGATTGTGGTTGTCGCAGCCGTGCTGCGCGTCTGAGATACGCGTCCTAGAGCAGGGATCGTGCCGCCGACGAGTCGCGACCGACAATCTTCTATTGGACCCTTTGGGTCGCGACGAGCGTCACCGAATGGTGTGTGACGTGCGCCAGTGCCGTCGTTTGCCTTGCGTGCCGTAGCCTTTCTTGTCAGGGAGCGGCGATGAAGCTCAACTTGGGCTGCGGTGACAAGCGCAAGCCCGGCTTCCTCGGCGTCGACCAGTACCGCGCCGGCGGCGTCGACGTACTCGCCGACGTCACCCGACTGCCCTTCGCCGACAGCAGCGTCGACGCCTTCCACCTCGACAACGTCATCGAACACATCCCCGATATGGTCGGCCTGGTACGCGAGCTGGTGCGAACCGGACGCCCGGGGGCAGCGATCGAGGTGATCACCCCGCATTTCACTGCCTGGGCTTCCTGGCGCGACCCGACGCACGTACATCATCTCTCGTATTTCTCGATGGACCACTTCGCGCACAAATGGGTCGCCGACTTCGCCGGCGCACGAGTCAGGGTCGCCAGCCGGCGCTTGTCCTTCGGCGGCGGATTGATGGGGCTGACCGGACGGCTGCTGTTCTGGCTCAGCCCGCGGCAGTACGAGAAGAAGTACTGCTTCATCTTTCGCGCCAGCACCCTGTGCTTCCGCCTCGAGGTGGTGAAGCAACAATAGAGGTTTGCACAATGCAGTGGTGGCAGAAGACGACGATCTATCAGGTTTATCCCCGCTCGTTTGCCGACTCGAACGGCGACGGCATCGGCGACCTCGCCGGAATCATCGGCAAGCTCGACTACATTCGCGACTTGGGTTTCGAGACGGTCTGGGTTTCGCCGTTCTTCGCCAGCCCGCAGGTCGACTTCGGCTACGACATCACCGACTACCTCTCGGTCGCGCCCGAGTATGGCACCGTCGAAGACGTCGACCGGCTGATCGACGAGGCCCACCGCCGCGGCCTCAAGGTGATGTTCGATCTGGTGCTCAACCACACCTCCGATCAGCACCCGTGGTTCATCGAGTCCCGCGCCTCGCGCGACAATCCCAAGAGCGATTGGTACATCTGGGCCGGCGGCAAGGGCCGCGGTAAACCGAACAACTGGCGGGCGGCGGATCTGGTCTCGTCGGCGTGGACCTACTCTGCCGAGCGGGGCCAGTATTACCTCGCCTCGTTCCTCCCCTGTCAGCCCGATCTCAACTACCACAACCCGGAAGTGAAGCAGGCGATGTTCGACGTCGTCCGCTTCTGGCTGGGCAAAGGCGTCGATGGCTTCCGCCTGGATATGTTCGGCTCGATCATGAAGGACCGCGAGCTGCGCAGTAACCCGGTCAATTGGCGGCCGCGTTTCTTCCCTGGCCTGCCGGTGCCCGAGCTGTTCGTCCAGAAGTACAACCTCAATACGGAAGAGAGCTTCGCCTTCGCCCGCGAGCTGCGGCAGGTGTGCCACGAGCTCGGCGAGCCCGAGCGCATTCTGCTCGGCGAGGTCTTCGGGCAGCCATCGGTGCTGCAGCGCTACCTCGGCGAATCCGACGGCCTGCAGCTGGTCTTTCTCTTCGACTTCCTGCGCTACCGCTACGACCCGGCTTTCTTCCGCGATCGGCTGCTCGCCTACGAGCACGATTTCCCCGCGCCGCTGCAGCCGACCTTCGTGCTCTCGAATCACGACCGCATGCGCGCCGCGTCGCGGGTCGGCGGGGATCTGCGCAAGGCGAAGGTGCTCGCGACGCTGCTGCTGACCGTCCGTGGAGTACCGACAGTGTACATGGGCGACGAGGTCGGCATGACCAACACTCCGGTACCGCTGGCGCAGGCGCAGGACATCATGGCGAAGAGCTTTCGCCGGTTGCCCGAGCCGATCTTCCAGGGCCTGCAGCGGGCGATCCACGACACCATCAACCGCGACGAGGTGCGCACTCCCATGCACTGGGACGCGTCGGCCAACGCTGGCTTCTGTCCGCCCGAGGTGACGCCGTGGCTGCCGGTGAACCACAACAAGGACGAGCGTTCGGTCGCGGTGCAACAGGCGGATCCTCATTCCCTGCTGCAGCTCTACCGCCGCCTGCTGCGCCTGCGGCGCGAGTGGCCGGCGCTGCATGCCGGCGATTTCGAGCTGATCCTCGACGTCCCCCGACCCGTGCTCGCCTACCGCCGGCGCAGCGGCGCGGAGGTCGCGGCGATCTACCTCAACTTCGGCGAGTCGCTGCAGCATGTCCGGGCGACGGCGGACGCGCCGATCGTAATCGCCACCGACGAGCGCAATCACCTGCACGGGGACGTGCTCTACCTCCACCCGCACAGCGGCGTGGTATTGATGCAGGCACAAGACGCGATCGCCTGAAAGCGCGTTGAAGAAATCGCTGCAGGTGCGCTCTCCGAGCGCACGGTCGGCGGACGCCGTTCTTTCACGACTCCTCGCCAACCGAGCGGGAGTCGGCGCTGCCCGAGCGCCGCAACTCTGGTAAGAGAGCGCCATGGCCATCTTCCCCGACCCTTTCACCCTGTTGCACAATCCGCGCTGCTCGAAGAGCCGTGCCGCGAAGGCGCTGCTCGACGAGCGCGGTGTCGACTACCGCACTCGGCTCTACTTGGAAGAGCCACTGAGCTCCGCAGAGCTGGCCGAGCTGCAGCGCCGTCTCGGCATCGCGCCGCGCGAGTGGCTGCGCCGCGGCGAAGAGGAGTTTCGCCAGGCGAATCTCGGCAGCGAGCTGGGCGATGGTGAGCTGCTGACTTTGATGGCGCGTGCGCCGATCGTCATCGAACGACCGATTCTGATCGCGCGCGAGCGCGCCGTCGTCGGCCGGCCGCCGGAAAAGATTCTGGATCTCCTGTGAGCAGTGCCAGCGAAACCACTCATGCGGGCCGTTTGATTCTCGTCCGCCATGGCGAAAGCGAAGGCAACCGCGATCGACGTTTCACCCAGAGCTCCGACGTCGGGCTGACGCCCGCGGGCGAGCAGCAAGCGAAGGAAGCCGGCTCGATCATCCGCGAGCAATTCGCTGCCGCGGCGGTGATCGCCAGCCCCTTCCGCCGTGCCGAGCAGACCGGGCAGATCATCGCCGAAGTGCTCGGCCTGCCGCTGCGTCTCGAGGACGATCTACGCGAGCAGAATTTCGGTGCTCTCGCCGGCCAGCCCTACGAAGCGATGATGACCGATCTTTCCGATCACGTCGGCCCGCGCTGGGAATGGCGGCCCCGCGGCGGCGAGTCGCTGGTCGACGTCTACGACCGCGCCGTCCCGGCGCTCGAGCGCATCGCCATCGCCCACCCGCAAGAGGACGTCGTCGTCGTCAGCCACGGCGGCGTGATGTTCGCGCTCGGCGCCTACATCACCGGCTCCTGGGAAACGAGTCGGGTCCCGCCCAACTGCGGCATCTTCGTCGTCGAGCACGTCGACAAGAAGTACAAGCTTGCCGAGATCCTCAACTCCGCCCGCGACATCACCTGAGCTCTTCGCCCCCTTTCCCAACTTTCCCAAAGGG
>DASPMH010000838.1:0-2416 GCA_035627175.1 Terriglobales bacterium
GCTCTGCAGCGATCTTCGCCTGGGGCGTGTCGGGGTGGTCGGCGAGAACGCGTTGGTAGATCTGGCGGGCGTGCGGATAATTGCGCTGCACTTCCTCGAACTGCGCCGTCTCGATCATCTGCTGCGGATTCTCGCCGAAGCAGCCGGCGGTCCCGGCCAGCACCAGCGCGATCGCCAGGTACCGCTTCATCCACGCACCCGCTCGCCGGCGAGGATCTGCTTCTCTTCCTGATTCATCTTGGCATAGATGCGCGAGCCACGGCCGAGATGCCGCACGCTGCGCGCGCCGCCCTCCGAAAACAGCTCCTCGTATGGTTCGGCTGGGATGTACTCGTCCGGCTTCTTGTCGCCGATCTTCACCCCAAGCAGCTCCTCGACCAGGCTGACGTCGTACATCCGCACGGCGTCATAGTCCGTAAGCAGCGCGCAGACCTCGACGCAAATGTAGCAGCCAATGCATTCCTGAAAGCGATCCTGCACCGGCTGCAGGCCCCGCCCCTGCACCGCCCCGGGGCGCAGATACTCGATACATTGCACCGGGCAGAACTCCGGACATTTGCCACAAGGAAAGCAGAGATTGATGTCCATGAAGGCGACCTCACGGGGCCGCTTCTTCTTCTCGTTGTCTTCACCGGGCTCCGGTGGATCGGGAACGCGATCCTCTTTGAGCCGCCTCTTGATGATGTCGATGCCTGCCATACCTGCCAGACTACGCCGCTGGCGCAGGTGAGCAACAGCTGGACGGTGCCCTCGCCGAATTCGGCTTCTTCTGACCGGCCAAATCGGCTACGAGTTCTCGCATTGCGATGATCCCCCCGCGAGCTTATTTCGAGCGCATCGGCACACTGCTCGCCACCATGCAGGTCCGCCACCGCGATATGCCGGCGACCCTGGAGAGCGGCTGCGCCGAGGCCGTCGAGCGCCTGCTGGAGGTGCGCCGCCGAGCCGCCAAGATCGTGCTGGTGGGCAACGGCGGCAGCGCCTCGATCGCCGGGCACATGCAGATGGATCTCAGCAATCGGGTCGGCGTGCGCGCTCAGGTCTTTCACGACCCGCCGGTTTTGACGGCGCTCGCCAACGACCACGGCTATGCCGGCGCTTTCGAGCGGCTGACCCGGCTGTGGATCGCAAGCGGCGATTGCTTGATCGCGATCAGCAGCTCCGGCCGCTCCGAAAACATCGTGCGCAGCGTCGCCGCCGCCCGCGCGGCCGGCGCGGCGATCATCACTTTCTCCGGGTTCTCGCCCGACAATCCGCTGGCACAGCTGGCCGATCTCGCCTTCTACGTCGATTCGCAGGAGTACGGCGAGGTCGAAGTGGCCCACCACGCTCTCGGCCATTACCTGACCGACTGCGCTGCGTCGCACGCCGAGGCGCGATGACCGAGCTGCGCTTGCCGCGACTGCTGGTCACCGGCGGAGCCGGCTACGTCGGCGCGGTCCTGGTGCCTCACCTGCTCGGCCTCGGTCACCAGATCCGCGTCCTCGATCTCTATCTTTTCGGCGAGCAAGCGCTCGCCGGTGTGCGCGGCCACCCGCGCCTCGAGGAGGTCCGCGGCGATCTGCGCGACGACATCCTGGTCAAGCAGGCGCTGCAAGGCATCGATGCGGTAGTACACCTCGCCTGCATCTCCAACGATCCGAGCTGCGAGCTCGACCCGCAGCTGACCCGCTCGATCAATCTAGACGCCTTCGTGCCTCTAGTGCGCGAGGCCCGGGCCGCCGGCGTGCGGCGCTTCGTCTTCGCCTCGAGCTCGAGCATCTACGGGCTCAGCGACGAGCCGCAGGTGACCGAGGATCATCCGATGCGGCCGGTGTCGCTGTACAACCAGTACAAGTACCGCTGCGAGGAGATCCTCTTCGAGCAGCAGAGCGGCGATTTCACCACCGTCGCGATTCGGCCGGCGACACTGTGCGGCCGCTCGCCTCGCCAGCGCCTCGATCTGACCGTCAACCTGCTGACCGCGCACGCCCTCGAGCGCGGTGCGATCACCGTGTTCGGTGGCGCGCAGCAGCGGCCGAACCTGCACCTCGACGACATGGTGTCGATCTACGAGCTGCTGCTGCGGGTTCCCGACGAGGTGATCGCCGGCGAAGCTTTCAACGCTGCCTATCGCAATCACAGCGTCAGCGAGATCGCAGCGATCGTAGTCCGGACCGTCGCCGCTGCCTTCCCCGAACGGCCTCCGGTAACGATCGAGACGGTCGCTTCGAACGACCCGCGCTCCTATCGCGTCAACTGCGACAAGCTGCGCGATCGCCTCGGCTACCAACCGCAACGCAGCATCGAAGACGGTATCACCGACCTGATCGACGCCTACCGCCGCGGCGAGCTGGCTCTCGACGACCCGCGCTCCTCCAACGTCCGATGGATGAAGCAACTCACTCCGCGAGTGTGTGCCCCCTTTCCCAAAGGG
>DASPMH010000839.1:0-4046 GCA_035627175.1 Terriglobales bacterium
GTTCCAGATCCCGGCCGGGGACGAGAACAGCCCCGTTAGCGCGGTGCTCTGGTAGCCTGCTGTTCCCGTCAGCGAAATCGATGGGAATAGAGCTGCCTTTGCGACACCGATCTGCGCGTTGGCTGCTACGAGTTGCTCTTCAGCCTGACGGATGTCTGGACGACGATCGATCAGTTGCGAAGGCAGTCCGGCTGGAATCGAGGCAAGCCGTGGCTGCTCGGTGATGGACTTGCCGCGAGCGATCGGCCCAGGATTCTGACCGAGCAGGGTACTGATAAAGTTTTCCTGTTGCTCGATCTGCTGCTGCAAAACGGGAATCGCTGCCGACGCCGTGTAGACAAGTTGCTCCGCCTGTCTCACGTCGGCCATTGACGTTGCACCGCCGTTGGCAAGCACCGAAGTGAGCCGCAGCGACTCCTGGCGGGACTTCAGCGAGTTCTGGGTGATCTCCAACTCGGCATCGAGCTCTCTCAGTTGCAGGTAGGCGGTCGCCACGCTGGAGACGATCGTGTTGCGGACTGCGCGCTGTCCCCACTCTGTTGCCGCGAGGTTCGCACGAGCTGCTTCGCTCGCACGGCGATAGCGTCCCCAGAAGTCGATCTCCCACGACGCGCTGGCGCTTACCTGGCCTGCTTCGACCTGGTAAGCAGGAGTGAGTTTGCTCTGCGGCTGGCGAATTGTCGACGCGCCCGCACCGACGGATACGTTTGGCAGCTGATCCGCCCGGGTGATTCCAAGCTGTGCCTGCGCAGCGATCACGCGCTCCGCGGCGATGCGGACATCGTAGTTGCGCTCCAGTGCCGTAGAGATGAGCTTCTGAAGCTCTTCATCCTGGAACACAGCCTTCCAGTCCGCATCGCCGAGGCTCGCGGGGGGAGTTTGCGTTAGTTCGGGAACCTGGCCGCGGTAGGCCGGCGGCACATCCGAGTTCGGACGCCGATACTTCGGTCCGACGGCACAACCGGCGAATGCCAGCATCAATGTTGCAGCGAATATGAGTTTTACTTTGCGCATTACGCCAGTTCTCCTTCCCGCGCCGACGGCGCAGCAGATTCCGACTTCCGACTGAATCGATGTGAAATCCGCTCGATGAGCACAAACGTCACCGGAATGAGGAAGATGGCAAGGAATGACGCCGCGATCATCCCCCCGATCACTGAGGTGCCAAGGATTCTGCGGCCCGCAGCGCCAGATCCAGTTGCCGTCCACAGGGGAACGCA
This sequence comes from Terriglobales bacterium, assembly GCA_035627175.1. GTDB lineage: Bacteria > Desulfobacterota > Binatia > HRBIN30 > HRBIN30 > DASPMH01. The sequence goes on from DASPMH010000839.1 coordinate 1,221, forward strand.
TCCAAGAATGAACGCCAAGGAGGTCATCAGAATCGGACGCAGTCGAAGACGCGCACCGATAAGCGCCGCTTTCACCAGTTCTGTACCCTTGTCGTACTCGAGCTTTGCGAACTCGACAATCAGAATGGCGTTTTTGGCCGCCAATCCGATCAGCATGACCAGTCCGATCTGCGCGTACACGTTGTTCTCCAACCCGCGTAGAGACAGAGCCAGATAAGCTCCGAAGACCGCAACCGGAGTACCGAGCAACACGCTGAATGGCAGGCTCCAGCTTTCGTACAAAGCCGCGAGGATGAGGAAGACAAACAGGATGGATAGGCCGAACACCGCAGCAGGTGGAACGCCCTTGGCAGCCTTCTGCTCCTGGTAGGTCATGCCCATGTAGTCGAATGCCATCTCGGGAGGCATGGTTTGAGCGAAGGTCTCTTCCAGCGCCTTGATGGCCTGGCCTGAACTTACTCCTGGCTTCGCCGTCGCCATGATCTGCGCGCTGGTGTACTGGTTGTAGCGCATGGTGAAGTCAGGCCCCGTGATGCTCTTGATGTTTGCCACTGCATTCAGCGGAACCATGTTGCCAGCCGAATTCGTTACATAGAATTGGCCGATATCGTTTGGGTTGGTGCGATATTCGCCTTCACTTGCGACGTACACCTGCCACTGGCGATCGAAACGATTGAAGTAATTCACCAGATACCCGCCCATGAAGGTCTGCATCGTCTGGTAGACATCGGTCAGATTCACCTTCTGACGAAGGACCTTTTCCCGGTCGACATCCACATAGAGTTGAGGAACATGTGCGGCGTAGGTCGTGATCACACTCGCCAGTTCAGGGCGCTTCTGCGCAGCGGCCACGAATGTATCGAGATTGTCGGCAAAGAAGTCACCGCCCTTTCCACTGCGGTCCTGCAAGACGAAGCTGACGCCTCCAGAGGAGCCGACACCCGGGATAGAAGGCGGTGCAAATGCGAACGAGATCCCTTCTTTCACCTGGGTTATCAAGGCTCCCGAAAGGCTATTTTGGATTGCCGAGGCGCTAAGCGACGCGTCTTTGCGCTCCGCCCAATCCTTCAGCGGCACGAAGAAGAAGGCGTTATACGTGGATTGGGTTCCGCTCAACAGACTGAATCCCATGACGGAAACGATGCCGTCCACGCCCGGCGTAGACTGCACGATCTGCTCCACCTTCTGCGCAGCTTCGGTCGTGCGCTGCATCGATGCCGCCTGTGGCAACTGCAGGTTCACAAACACATAGCCTTGGTCCTCTTCGGGCAAAAACGACGTCGGCAACTTCGCACCGATGCCGACGCCAATTACTGCCACCGCAGCGAGGAAAAGCAAGCTGAGCGACGATCGACGAATCGCGAGTCTTGAGACACTGACGTAGTTCTCGGCTCCGCGGTCGAACGTGCGATTGAAGAAGTCAAAGAAGCGACCGAGCGGCCCTCTCTTGGGTTCCCGCGGCTTCAGCAGCATGGCGCAAAGCGCCGGGCTGAGTGTCAATGCGTTGAACGCCGAGAAGATCACGGAGATTGCGATCGTCACGGCAAACTGCTGGTACAAGCGTCCTGTGATGCCCGGGATGAACGCCGTCGGAATAAATACTGCGGATAGGATCAGCGCGATCGCGATCACCGGTCCCGACACTTCCTGCATCGCCTGAAGCAAGGCCTGACGCGGGGTCATGCCCTGGTCCATGTGGTGTTCGACAGCTTCCACGACGACGATCGCATCATCGACGACGAGGCCGATCGCGAGCACGAGCCCGAAGAGCGATAGCGTGTTGATGGAGAATCCGAGCAGCGGAAACACAACGAACGTTCCGATCAGCGAAACAGGCACGGCCAGTAGCGGAATCAGAGTTGCGCGCCAGCTCTGCAGGAACAAGTACACGACGATCACGACGAGGACGAGCGCCTCCATGAGCGTGATCACGATCTCGTGCATTCCAGCTTTGACGGCCTTCGTGGTATCGAGCGGGATCTGATACTCGATGCCCTGGGGGAAGCGTAGCTTCAGTTCCTCCATTTTCGCGCGCACGCCATCCGCAGCAGCAACAGCGTTGGAGCCGGGTAGCTGGTATATGCCAAGCACGGCAGATGGCTTGCCGTTGTAGCGGCCGAACATGCTATACGACTGCGCACCGAGTTCCACGCGCGCAACATCTTTCAAGCGGAGAATCGAACCGTCCGGATTGGCGCGTACGACAATCTGGCCAAACTCTTCCGGAGTCGCCAGGCGTCCCTGCGAGCGTACTGTGTAGGTCCACTCCTGACCTTGCGGTACAGGCTCGCCGCCGATCTGGCCAGCCGGATTTACCTTGTTTTGCGACTGCACCGCCGACACGATCTGCGGGACCGTCACTCCGAGTTTCGCGAGTTGGTCTGGCTTCACCCAGATACGCATCGCGTACTGGCCACCGAACACCTGCACGCGTCCCACACCATTAACGCGCGACAGTTCATCCACGATGTTCAATGCTGCGTAGTTTGTCAGGAACTTCGCATCATAGGTCTCGTTTGGCGATGACAGCGTCATGATCAACAGCGGCGACGAAAGCGACTTCTGTACCACCACGCCGTTCGTGTTCACCTCGACAGGCAACTGCGGGGTTGCTTGCGACACCCGTAGCTGCGTGAGGATCTGATCTGTGTTCGGCTCGGTCTTTACGTCGAAGTTGACCGTAAGCGTGCTCTGGCCATCGTTTGCGTTGGTGGAGTACATGTAATTCATGTTGTCCACGCCGCTCATCTGACTTTCGATCGGGGTCGCGACAGATTGCTCTAAAGTCTTCGCGTCCGCGCCCGGGTACGTTGCACGTACCTGAAT
>DASPMH010000840.1:0-5652 GCA_035627175.1 Terriglobales bacterium
AACAGCTCGGTCTGCTGCGGGTACCTTGTCTCGAACTCACCCAGGGCGGTGACGACTGCGGCGAAGTCGGGCTGCGGCTGGAGCTTGCGCAGCACCGCCTCCATCACCGCCGCCTTCGCCTGCATCTGCGCCAGCGGCAGCTGAGCCGCCGCTTTTCGATCGAGCTTGGCGGCATCGGAAAGGAACTGTCGCAGGCCGGCGTCGATCTCGGCGAGCCGCTGCGGCCGCTCGCCGGCAGTCGTGCTGGGATAGAGCTCGAAACCACACTGCAGCATCGCGAAGCGGGCTTGCAGCTCGAAACCAGGATCCCCTTTCACCTGGCGGTACTCAGCGATCGCCTCGCCGAACTTCTGCTGCGCCTGGTAGAGCTCGCCGAGACGATAGCGCGCCTCGAAGGCAGACTTGTGATCAGGATAGCCGTCGAGATAGCCGCGCAACGCCGCCTCGTAGCGGGCGGGATCGACGGACTGCGGCTCGCTCGCGACCATCGCCTCGACTGCTTTAAAGCGCAGGTAAGCCGCTTCACCGGCGAAGCTCGGCTTGGCAGCCGCCAAGGCGCGCTCGAGTGCAGCCGCCGCTTCGTTCATCTTGCTCGCTTTGAACCAGGCGAGGCCAAGCAGGTATTGCGCCTCGGGCTGAATCGCTTCGAGCGCGTTGTCGCGGCTAGCGGTGACTTCTTGCAACAGCGGCAGCGCGCCGCTGTAGTCGCCCTTGCCCGCGAGCATCTTCGCCAGCTCCCATTTGGCGAATGGCGAGCCGGCCTTGTTCGCCCACTCCTCGGGATTGTCCAGCTCGCTGTGGAGCAGCTCCGTCACCCGCGCTTCCCAGGCACCGCCCGAGCGCCGCAGTCGATCGATTAGAGCCATCGCTTCCTGACGCAACGGATCGCCGGCTGGCCCCTTGGTCTTCTTCGCTTTGTCGAGCAAGGCGCGGACGCGCGCATAGCGAATCCAGTCCGCCTCAGCCGTCGCGGCATCGGCGAGCATCTCTTGCGACAGCTTCAGCACGCCATCGGCATGGCCGCGCTTGCTGTACGCTTCGAGCAAAGCGAGTCGCGCCTTGTGGCGCCGCTCCGCCGAGGCCTTGCCGCTCTCACTGACCTGACGCAGGTCTTGAATCGCGGCGTCGAGCTTGCCCGCATCCAGCTGACACAAGCCGCGTCCGAGCGTGCTCTCGATGCTGAGCTCCGACTCTTCGCCGGCGGTGAGCTCGGAGAAGCCGCTCTGCGCTTGCTCGAGCAAACGCTGTCGCCGCTCGCCCTGGTACAGCCGCGAGCCGTAGTAGCGCAGCCAGTTGAGAAAATACAGCGCATGCGCGCCGGTCTGCTGCGCTTCCTTGTACGCTGGGCTCTCGTACAGGGCTTCGAGATCGCCGTCGGCGGCGATGATCTTCTGCACCTGGCCTTCGGTAGCCTCGGCGGTGCTGCGGTGGATCGCTTCCAGCGGTCCGCTGATCGCCTCGTAAGCCGCCCGCAGCTCGCCGCCGGCGGCGCCGGGATCGCCCGCGAGCGTCGCCTTGTCGGCAAGCTGAATGAACGAGGTAGCGAGCTCGCCGAGCTGCTCGATGGCGCGGCGTTGGCTTTCGGTCGAGGTGCCGGCGTCGACCGCTTGGGCACGGGCACGCAGCTCGCCCGCCGATTGGGCTGCGACGTTGCCGGCGAGGATCACAGTCAGTGTCAGCGATGCCAGCGGCCCGAATCTGCCGCGCCCGCGGCGCTGCCCCGAGAACAGCCGTGTCATGAGAGCTCGTCGAGAAACTGCTTCATCTCGGTCTTCCATCGCGAGCCGAAGGTCACCTGCAGGATCTGGCGGATCAGAGCCTTGTCCTCGTCGAGCAACACCATTTCGCCGCCGCCCTGCTTGGCGATCTCGGCGAAGATGCGGGCCGTTTCCTTTTGGTAGTCCGGCAACGGCGACGGCTGGTATTCCTTCTTGCCGTGGATGGCGCGCCATACGCCGAGGTCGTAGCGCCGGAAAGCTTCTCGCGTCACATCGATCGCGCTGACCACACTCAAGTCGCTTTGAAAACTGGCAACCATTCGCTCGACCTCGCCGACATCCTCCGGATGCGGCGGCGAACCGCCGACCAGGATGATCACCCGTTTGGCTTTCTTGCGCCAAGTGAGATCGTGGATCGCCGTGTCGAGCGCCTGGTGCACCGCTTCCTCGAAGTCGCCGCCGCCTTGCGCCGTGATGTTCGACAAAAAGCTGTGCAGCTTGTCGGTGTGGAAGCTGAGGTCGGTCCACTTGGTGACGAACTCATCGCCCTGATCGCGATATACGACGATACCGATGCGCGCCGTCGGCACCAGCTGGTGCAGCTTGGCGACCATCTGTTTGAGCTTCTCGCGTACTTCGTCGATGACGAACTGCATGCTCGAGGTCGCATCGATCACCAGCACCACGTCGAGACCGACCTTGCGCAGGCCACCGACGTAATTGCCGAAGCTTCCGCCGAGACCGCCCAGGCCCCCACCGCCGGTGCCGAACGATGCACCGGCACTGACCGCGGCCAAATTCGGGTTGGTGCCGAGCTTCGGCGCCGCACCGAGACCGGCGAGGCGGGGCAGCGCCGGTGCGCGGACATTGCTGATTACCGGTGCGCCGGGCGCGGCCCGTTGCGGCGCCGCCTTCTCCGGAACCAGCGCTCCTTGCAAATCCTCTAACGACGGCTCGCCCTCGAAGGCTTCGTCGATGGCGGTGTCATCGACCACGGTGACACCGATTTTCTCGACGTTCTGCATCACCGTCAGCGTCACCGTGGCGAGCAAGACCAGCAGGCCGACGTGGATCGCCGCCGATAGCACCAACCAACGCGCACCGCGGCCGCGATTGCCAGCCCACGGGTCGAACCGCTCGGGAGCGGCAGGCGCGGACATCAGGATCCGGGACGGCGCTCGGCGGCGATCGAAATCTGCTTCGCGCCGGCTTTCTGCGCCAACGACAGCACTTTGACCGCGCTGCCGAACAACACTTCGCGATCGCCTTCGAGGACCACCGGGAGATCCGGTTTGGCACTGATCAGACCGCGCAGCACGCCCTCGAGTTCCTCGTAGGCCGTCAGCTGGGTATTGACGTAGATGTCGTTGGTCGGGGTGACGGTAATGGTGATCTCTTTCGGCTGCGCCGAGGTGCTGTCGACTTCCGGTAATGCGATGTTCGCCCCCGAGTCCACCATCGCGGCGCTGGTGACCATGAAGATGATCAGCAGCACCAGGAAGATGTCGGTCAGCGGAGTGATATTGATCTCGGCAACGATCGGCGAGCGGGCGCGCGACTTGATGTTAAGCGCCATGCCTTCTCCCGAGGTGGATCGCGTCGAGGACGCGATTGGAAGCGATCGTCAAAGCCGCCTCGATCCGCTCGATCTGCGTCTGGAAGTAGTTGTAAGCGACCACCGCAATGATGGCGACGCCGAGCCCGAGCGCGGTGGCGACCAGAGCTTCGGAGATACCGGCAGCAACGACGGAGAAGCCGCCGCTGCCCATCAGCGCCATGTTGTGAAACGCCTTGATGATGCCGACGACGGTGCCGAACAGGCCGATGAAGGGTGCCGAGCTGCTGACCGTGGCCAATAACCAGAGCGGACCCTTGAGCGCCTCGAGCTCCTCGAAGCGCTTCTCGGCGGTCAGGTCGGAAAGGTACTGCAGCGAGTCCGTCGTGTGGCGCTCGAGAACGTCGGCGAAGATGCGGCCGGCCGGGGTCGTACCCCGCGCCTGGGCCTCGGCTAAAGCAGCCGCGTAGTTGCCCTGCTCCAAGGTGGGACAGAGAGTGCCGGAGAGCGCCAGGGTGTCGCTGGTCAAACGACGCAGCGACCAGGCGCGCTCACAGATCACGGTGATGGTGATGACCGACATCAGGATCAGCGGGTAGGTCGCGATCCACCCGCTCTGGATCATCTCGAGAACGCTGAGTCCTTCCACACACTCCTCCTGAGGCCGGCTACTTAGAATGCGGACCGTGCCTTGCCAAGGCGCCATAAAGCAACGGGGCCGTGGCTTTTCAGCCACGGCCCCGTTGGGTTTCGAGGAGGGTCGAGATTCGCTCAACGCCAGTGCCGCCGGCCGTGATGACCCCGGTGGCCATGGTGCCCGCGGTGACCCCGGTGATCGTAGTGGCGATGATGATGGCGATGCCCGCTGTAGTAGCCGCCGTAGTAGACCGGCGGACCGTACACATACGCGCGCGGGTAAGGCGCATAGGTGTAGGGGTAGTGGTACGCGGGATACGAGAAGGTCACGCCCGGAAGGGGGATGCCGATGTGGAAATCGACGCCAGCCTTGGCCGGGCGCGGAGACGATCCGATCAGCAGCACCGCCAGCGCGGCTATGCCCACCAGCGCGCCGAGACGGCGACCCGCAACAAATTTCGAAATTTTGTGAGTCATGTCTTTCTCTCCTCTTCCAGCGGCGCGATGGATCACGCGGCCTGCACCTTCAACGCGATCGAATTCACCGGGTTTCGCTGCCGCAGAATTTTCTTTGCGATAGTGAAATCCTAAAGGCGGAGACAACGCCGGTAAGATTTCCCGGACACGGCTTGGGGGGACGCGCCTGTGGTGGCTTCGGGCAGTGGCACCGCCTTCGCTCAGTAAGGCCGCCTTTCCCCGGTTCCAAGGAGGTGTCGATGGCGCAACGTCGCGGCGCAACCGCCGTCCTGCTGCTCTTGTTCTCTCTGGTCCCGCCCGTTTGGGGGCAGGGCGATTCATCCGACGACTACCTACGCGGCTATGCGGCGGCGCTGGTCCGGCGCGAATTCGACATCAGCACCGAGGCGGTGTCGGTCCGAGATGGGATCGTCACCATCGCCGCGGATGTTTCCGACGCCGATCTAGAGAGGATTCGCCACATTCTGATCCGCATCGAAGGGGTGCGCGAGGTCGTCCGCGCCGATGCCGCGACTCGACCGAAAGGTTGGACCTGGCTGCCCGGAACCGCGCCCTTTCGGCCATTGTTCGCCGATCCACGCTGGCCCCGTTTCGGCGGCGCCTACGTGCACTATTTCGGCGACGATGAGCTCGGCAATGTCGGCGTGGCTAACTTCGGCGAGCACTTGCCGATGGTGCGCTACAGCCCGTCCTACGGCGGCAGCTGGGATCTCGGCATCCAGGCGGGTGTCTTCGCCATCTTCGACTTCGATCACTCTTTCGATCTGATCAATGCGGACTATGTCGCCGCGATTCCTGTCACCTACGCCAAGGATGATTTCGCGGCATTTCTGCGGGTATTTCACCAAAGCTCGCACCTCGGCGACGAGTACCTTCTTCGCGGCGATGCCGAGGAGCGGGTCAACCTTAGCTACGAGGCGGTGCACCTGCTGCTGTCCTACGATCTGCCCCTGCGGCTGCGTCTTTACGGCGGCGGGGCGTACATCTTCCGCATCGAGCCGTCGGATATCGACCGCTGGCGGATCCAGACTGGTGCCGAGTGGATCGGCCCATCACTCTCGGACCGCGTCGGCATTCGGCCGCTGGCCGCGGTCGACGTTCAAATCGAGCAGGAGGGCGGTTGGACCACCAATGTCGCTCCGGCCGTCGGTCTGCTGTTCGAGCGTCGGCTGGGGCGCGGGCCGAACTTCACGGTGCTGGCTCACTACTTCAACGGACGCTCACCGAACGGCCAGTTCTACGACCGCGATGTCGAATATGTCGGCC
>DASPMH010000841.1:0-4579 GCA_035627175.1 Terriglobales bacterium
CGCTCGAGCGAGTCGGCGAGGCGCTGGCGGCCTTCGACCATCTCCTCGATCTCGCGACGCAGGGTAACGAGTTGCTCCTGATTTTGCTGCTTGCGCTCCTGCGACTGCGATTCGTTCTGTGATAGGGTCTCTTCCGCGGAATTGCAGGCCGTCGACAAGCTCTCGATCTTCTCCATCAGCTGCAGGACCTCTTCCTCGACTTGCTGGTTGAGCTCCTTGCCGACTTCGATCTCGTGGCGTAGCGCCTGCAGCTCTTTCTCATTGCGCACGCGGTTGAGCCGCATGCGCCGGTCCTTCATTTTGGTGCCCTCGCTTTCGAGGTGCGCCTCGAGCTCTTTGCGACGCGCTTCGGCGACCTGCAGTGCCTGCTTGGCTTCGGCCATTTCGCGCTGTCTTTTGTCGGCTTCAGCATCGATTGCGCTGATCTCCGCTTCGAGCGCTTGGATCTGTAGCTGCTTCTCGCGGCGCACACTGTCGATTCGCTGAAGCTGTGCCAGCGATGCGAGCGGCGAGCTCGATGGATTCTCCACGGATGTCCTCTCTCCTTCCGAAATGGCAGTGGGCCCACCAGGATTCGAACCTGGGACCTACCGGTTATGAGCCGGCGGCTCTAACCAAACTGAGCTATGGGCCCGCCTGAAACTCTGTTCGTTGCAGCATTCATCTTGCGAATCAAGGCGCATCATTCCTTGCGCGGCTCCAACGACGCTTCCGAGCTCGGCTTCAGGATCGACCGCTTCAACTCCAGGTACGGCTCGGCCACTTCGATCAGATAATCTCGGTCGCCGGCGATCTCGGCTTGCTGCAGCCGATTCTTCATCTCTTTGGCGCGAGCGACAGCGGCCCGCGCGACAATGCGCTGGCAGCAGTCCTCCACCACCTGCAACCACTCCGCCGGCGAACAGGGCTCCCCACTCAGCAACGCTGCGCTGAGATGGGAAGCTGCAGCGGGCGAGAGGCGATCGATGGCGACAGCCGGAGCATCACCTTGCCGGCGCGCCGCCAGCACTCCTTCGACCGCTTCGGCGACCGCAATGTTTTCGAGCTGTTTCGATATCTCCCGCCGCGCAATCGTCTCCGCCGCGGTTTGGTCCGCTGCCGCAGCTTGCAGCAGGAGCATCTCCTCAGGGCGCGGCGCCGCCGGCGCAAAATTCTGCACAGTCTCGCTGGCAGCTGCGACTCCTTGGCCCGGCCGCGTCGGGGCGCGCCGCACCCGTCGAAAGATCGACTCATCAACCTCGAGTTGTTGCGCCGCTCGCCGGGCGATGATGCCGAGCTCGACCGGATCGTTGACCCGCGCCAACACCGCGGCGATGCGCTCTGCGGCGGCGACCCTCGTCTGGAAGGGCGCACCCGGGGGTGGGCTCGATTGCTGGACGAAGTATTCGGCCAATGGGATCGCCTTCTCCAGCAGCTGCTCGGTGGCGGCAACCCCGTTGCGGCGGATGTAATCGTCCGGGTCGAGGCCCTCCGGCAGAAACGCGCCCAGGGCCTGCACGTCCGCCTCGATCGAGGTCTCGAAGGCTCGCATCGCCGCCTTCTGTCCGGCGCGGTCGCCATCGAAGAACGCAATGATGGCGGGAGCGAAGCGCTTGGCGAGACGCAGCTGCGTGCTCGTCAAGGCGGTGCCCAGCGTCGCCACAGCTTCGGCGATACCTTGCTCGACCAGAGCGATCGCATCCATGTAGCCCTCGACCAGCACGATACGCTGGCGCTCGCGCACCGCCGCCTTGGCTTCGTACAAGCCGTAGAGCACGCTCCCTTTGTGGAAGATCGGCGATTCGGGCGAGTTCAGATACTTCGGCTGCTGATCGAAAATGGCGCGGCCACCGAAGCCGACGATCGCGCCGGTGACATCGCGAATCGGAAAGGTAACGCGCCCCCACATCCGCTCGTAGCATCGCCCATCATCGCGGCTGCTGATCAATCCGAGGGTTGTGGCGGCGCGTTGTGCCTCAGGCTTGCCAGCGATCGCTTCGATGAAGCCGGTACCGGCACGTGGACAGAAGCCGAGGCTGTAGCGTTCGATCGCCGCCGCGCTGAGACCGCGCTTTTCGAGGTAACTCCGCGCCGCCGCCCCCGCCGAGCTGTCGAGAGAGCGCCGGAAGCGGCGTTGCATGTGCTCGTTCAGCGCGATCAGCCGCTCGCGATCGGAGCGCCGGCCGGAATCCTCGCCCAGGCGAAGCTCTACTCCGACCCGCTGCGCCAGCATGCGCACGGCATCGATGAATTCGACATTCTCGATGCGCATCAGGAAGCCGAAGACGTTGCCGCCGGCACCGCAGCCGAAGCAGTGGAAGAAGCCGCGTTCCTCATTGACGGTGAAGGAGGGGGTCTTCTCCGCGTGAAACGGGCACAAACCGAGGTGATTCCGGCCCGCCCGCTTGAGACTGACGTGGGAGGAGACGATGTCGACGATGCTGGCGCGGTCGCGAATGGCTTGCAGGGTCTCGTCGGGTATCCTGGCGGCCATCGCTGTCAGTCGACTCGCCGGTCGCGGACGGCCAGCGGCACACGTGCCGCCTCGAGCATCCGTTGCGCCAGCACCGATCGCCGTACGCGCTCCTGCACCGGGCTCGCTGTCGGCCGCCAATCGATGACGACCACCGCTGCGGTGAGGACCAAGGCGACGGCCAAGGCCCCGACCGGCGCGCCCAGGGCCTTGTCGAACACGCCGGAAAGACGAGATCGCGCCGCGAGACGCGCTGCGAGCCACCCGACCGCCTTGACGGCCACGGCAGTCGCCACCGTGATCAAGACAAAGGCGACGGCGATCGAGGTCGCGATGTCCATCCCGGTGCTCGACTCGATGCGACCGCTCAAAGCCGGGGTGAAGGCCAGGGCGGCAGCGATGCCGGCGAGCCAGGCGACAACACCGGCGATCTGCCGCAGCAAGCCCTGGAAGAAACCGTAGAGCGCACCGCCGAGGAGCAACGCGCCGATGATCACATCAACCGGGTCCATCAAGCAGGAGTATCCGTAGTTCCCACAGCGAGCTCATTCGATCGTGTCATCGCGGACCAGGCCATCCAGTGCTTCGGGGAAATCGGTGATGATACCGTCGACGCCCAAGTCGACCAAGCGCCGAGCCGCGTCCATATCATTGACGGTCCACACGATCACCTTCATTCCGCGTTGGTGGGCGGCTTTTATCAAAGCTTCATCGACGAAGGCGAAATATGGGTGGAGCGAGGTAGCCGCGATGCGCTCCGCCCAATCCCAGACGCCCCAGAGGTTGGGATCGTGGGTGAGCAGCCCGATCGGGAGGTCAGCGTCGTGCCGGCGCAATTGCTCCAACGCGTCGAACAGGAAGCTCGACACGATGGTGTTGCCGAGCCGTCCGCTGGCACGCAGCAGCTCGACCAGACGCGCCGAGATCTCCTCCCAATCATCCTCGAGCGCCTTGATCTCGACGTTCAGCCGGACGCGGTCCGGCAATAGTGCGATGACCTCACCGAGAGATAGCACCGTCTCACCCGCGAATGCCGATCCGAACCAGGATCCGCAATCGAGCCTCTTCAGGTCGGAGAAGTTTCGCTCGCGCACCAGCCCGGTGCCATTGGTGGTGCGCTCGAGCGCCAGATCATGCATCACCACCAACTCGCGATCGCGGCTGAGCTGGATGTCGAGCTCGATCATATCGACTCCGCTTTCGATCGCTCGACGAAAGGCACTAGCGGTGTGCTCGGGCGCAGAACCCGAAGCGCCCCGGTGTCCGATGCGGAGCCAACGCGGTTCCATCGCCCATCCTTAGAAGAGGGGAAAAGCCGCGGTCAAGCGCCCCGGGCTTTGCGGGTCGGCCAAGCTCGTGAGACTGTAGCAGCGATGACGGCGTGGACTTCCCTAGAGCTCGACGTGCCGGCGGCTTGCGCCGAGGTCCTCTCCAGCGCCTTGTTCGATCACGGGACGGCTGGGATCGAGGTCGCCGAGGTTGGCGAGCGGATCCGATTGACCGCATATTTTTCGGCGTCTCCCGATCTGGCGCACGTTCTACGACTCTGCTTCGCCTTGGCCCGCGAGCAAGGCGACAGCTTGGTGATCAGCCGCTCCGAGATCAGCGACGAGAACTGGAGCGAGAACTGGAAAGCCCATTTCGATCCGATCCGCGTCGCCGACACCTTTTTCATCCATCCGCCGTGGATCGCGCCGGAAGCGGACGGGGCGATCGCCATCGTCATCGAACCCAAGATGGCGTTCGGTACGGGTCAGCACGCCACGACTCGCGGATGCCTGACGATGATCGCGCGTCATGTGCCCAGCCAACAGCTCGAGGTGGCGATAGATCTTGGCACCGGCTCCGGCGTGCTCGGTATTGCCCTCGCCAAGGTGGGTGCGGCGCGCGTCATCGCCGTCGACAACGATCCGATCGCGCTCGCCTGTGCCCGGGACAATGCCGCCGCCAACGGGGTAGCGCTCGAGCTCGCCGATGAGCTCGACAACTTGCCAACTCTCGCCGGTGCGATCGTGGCAAATCTCTATGCCGACCTGTTGATTGAGCTAGGGGCGACGATGCGCCGGTCGTTGCTGGAAGACGGCTTATTGGTCTGCTCCGGCTTTCTGATCGCTGACGAAGCTCGCG
>DASPMH010000842.1:0-6093 GCA_035627175.1 Terriglobales bacterium
CAAAGGGGGCAGCGCCGCAGGCGCGGATTTCCTACGGCTGCAGCAGCGACCGCCGCCAGCCATTGCGGCTGCGACGGTAGAGCTCGCGGTGGTGTAAGCGCGGCTCGCGCCGCGCCCAGAACTCGATCTGGCGCGGCATCAGCCGGTAGCCGAGCCAGTGCGGCGGCCGCTCGACGGCGCCGTCTTGCAAGGCGCGTTCGAGAGCGCGATAGCGAGCCAACAAATCGCGCCGATCGAGGAGCGGTTCGCTCTGCTGCGACACCGCCCCGGCGAGCTGGCTGCCGCGGGGACGCGTCGCCCAATAGAGGTCCGCTTCTTCCGCCGGCAGCCGCTTGACCGGTCCTTCGACGCGCACCTGAATGCCGGTGCTGTCCCAGTAGAACGCCAGCGACGCCCAGGGATTGACCGCGAGCTCGCGTCCCTTGCGGCTGCGGCTATTGGTGTAGAAGACGAAGCCGCTCGGCCCGGCGCTCTTCAGCAGGACGTAGCGCAGCGAAGGCCGGCCGCGCTCGTCCGCGGTCGCCAGCGCCATCGCCTCCGGCAAGGCCGTCCCGGCAGCGGCGGCGGCGCGCAAGGCGCGGCGGAACTTGGCGATCGGATCGATCATGGCAGAGACGACGCGGGCGCCGTCTGGCGGCGCCCGCGTTCGATCGAGAAATTCGGTGGCGCGAAGATCAGGCGCGACGGAGCATCGCTGCCGGGCGATTGGCCCAGGCTTCGACCACTGTCTGGGCACGGTCGAGATCGTGGAGGAAGTCGACCTCGGCCCACTGCAGGCCGTCGACCGGCGCGACCCGTACCATACCCTCGGCGGCCATCTCATTGATGATCGACAAGTAGTACCAGTTGGTGGCCTGTGGGTTGTCGATGGCGGCCTCGAGGCGGCGGCGGAACTCGGCCGCCCCGGTGCCGCGCAGCAGCAACATGCCGATCGATTCGCCGTCGGTCTCGTCGAGCGGCAGGCCCTTGCCGATCTTGCGCAGTACGTTGCCGTCGCAGCGCACTTTCATGTCGTCTTCGTCGTAGTCGGACTTGCGGGTCATGGCGACGGTGACCGGTGCATACCGGCTCGCCAGCAAGCGCTCGACGACGGCCGGCTCGAACAGGGTATCGCCGTTGAGCAGGAGGAAATCGGTGTGCATCTCCTCGCGCGCGGTCCAGCAGCTGACCAGGTTGTCGGCGACGTCGAAAAGCGGATTGACGATGGTCCGGATGCGAACCTGCGGTGTCGTCAGTTCCTGGGCCATGGCGATGACCTGATCGGCGCCGAAGCCGACCACCACGGTCGACTGATGGACGCCGGCCTGTACCAGAGCGTCGATCTGCCATTCGAGGATCGACTTGCCTTCGATCTCGATCAGACACTTCGGCTTGGCCTCGGTCAGAGGCAGCAACCGGCTACCACGCCCGGCGCTGAGGATCACCGCACGCGGCCCACCACCATCCACCAGGCGGGAGCGCTCGCGATGCACTCTCCCCCTCACAATCCCCAATACCGGTTTCGTCATGTTTGCCCTAACCCCACGATGTGGGACCCCCTCCCCGAGACTGCATTCCTTAGGGGGTGCCGAAAATTGGCGGACCGTATACCAAGGCCCGGGGAGCCTGGCTAGGGGGGGCTGAGTAAGAAATGGTGTCAGTTTCGACCAATTCTGCTGATGCCCGGCAGGTGCCGGCGCGGCCCTGCCGGGGTCAGAAGGTCGCTTCGAGGCCGACCAGGGGAATCGGGTAAGTACGCAGAAACCCGTCGTTCAGCGGCACCGCCAGATTGGCGAAGGCGAACAGGGTATCGCGCCACAAGCCGCCCCGGCCGCCGATCGACAAGGTGTAGGTGTCGGCGCGGTCGCCGCTCAGACCGAGCAGCGGCGCCGAGGCGTCGCGCACCGTGGCGTCGCCGGCGCAGCTGATGACATCGGTGTTGCAGCGCGGGAAGAGGAACGACCCGGCGGGGCCGATGCGGGCGAACGGGTGGCGGCCGAGGAAGGCCAGGGCGGCGGTGATCTCCTCGGTTACGCCCCAGTCGAGTCCGACCCCCCAGCGCGCCTCGCTGGCATCGAGGTGCTCGGCGTTGAGGCCGGCAGTAGCGTTGAAGTGACCCTGCAAGCGGGCCCAGCGGGCCGGCTCGAAGACGCGGCTGGAGAGCAGCAGCGACGGCGCTACTTCGACGAAGCCGGTGCCGTGCAGCGCGGTGTCGTTGCCGGAGGGCAGGCGCAGCAGCACCCCACTGGCGGCATGAACCTGGCGGTGCTCGAGCAAGCGATACTTCAGGCGCAGCAGGACGTCACCGAAGCCGACGACGTCGCTTTCGTCGCCGAACGCGTCATCGAACACGAAGAGCTCGGCATTGTCGTCGAAAGCCGCAGCCACCAGCTCCATGCGGATGCGGACGTCACTGTAGATCAACGGCAGTGCCAGGCTCGCTTCGAGATCGTCGGTGAAGCCGTAGCTGAGCGCCATCAAAAAGGAATGGACCTCGGCGTCGATCTCGAAGGCTGGGATCTGCATCGCTGCGAACAAGCCTTCGAAGGGGATCGGCAGCGGCTCCTCTAGGTCGCCGGCGTTGCGGCCCTCGAGCTCGTCGAGCTTGGCGAATTGATAGGTGAAGGAAATATTGAAGCGGCCTTTGCCGAGGGGATCGGCGCGGTCGAGATAGATCTGACCGAAGGTGGCGGGATCGCGTTGAAAATTGCCGCTGACCGCATCGAACGAGTAGGACACCCCAGCAGAAGCGGAGGGCAGCGGCATGGTGCGGGCGAAGTCGGCGCTGATCGCACTCTCGGCGGTCTCGAGCACCCGGTTGAGTTGTTCGACGACGACGTCTTGGGCGGTGCCGGGCCCCGGCTGACAGATCCAGCCGGCGGCGAACACCGCGATCAGCAAGCGCACGGGCCGCATCGTCCGCTCAGAGCTTAGCGCGGTTCTTGTCGGCAATGGCGACGATGATCAGCAGATAGGCGATCAGGCGAACCAGATAGAAGAGCGGCTGTTCCTCCGAAGCGCTGGCGTAGAGGCCGAGAGCGAAGCGATCGATGCCCTGGATCAGGAACGAAGCGGTGAAGAAGAAATAGAAGCGATCATGGCTCGCTTGCCAGAAGCGGGCGAAGAAGAGCGCCGCGATCAACGACGCCATACCGATCGATCCGAGCAGGAGCTGCTTCATGCTAGGCCCTCACTCCGTGTGCCACACCAGGCCGTAGAGCAGAACGGCCATGGCTGCCAGTGCCGGGAACAGGCGCACCGTCGACAGATCGATGCTTTCCGGCAGCACCACCCGGTCGATGACCAGCAGCGCATTGTTCGCTGCCAGGCAGGCGAAACACATGGCGCTCCAGAACAGCAACGAGTGGCGGTTGACCTTGTAGGCGCGGAACAACAGGTAGAAGCACAGCGCCGACGTGGCTGCGCAGAGGACGTAGACCAATCCAGCCATCAGGAATCCCTTCGAAAGCGGAAGGCGTCCGCAAACAGTTGCGCTGACTTGGCGTGAATCAAGTTGGTCACCTCCACCAGGTCATGAGCATAGGCGATGGCGAGGCGCTCGACCGCCTCGGCCTGTTCGGTAGATCCGGGCGCATAGCGGTAGCCGGGTGGGTTGGCGCTGTCGGGCTGGATGAACCCGGCCTCGGCCAGATCGGCGAGCACCTGCTCGGCGATTTTCTCACTGATGTACAGCCGGCGCGCCGTCAGCGCCGTTCCCCAAGTGGTGTTCCTCTCGGCGCGCAGCAACAGCAGCGCTTCGAGATGGGGCACCGAGGGGATGCTGGTGAGAATCAGTCGGCGAACGTCTTCCGGAATCACCCCGTACACCCCTGCGCACCGATCCGCTCGTCGCTACATCCGCGGCGCTCCCACCCGCGCGCACCCGCCCCGGTGAACGCACCCATGCCATACACCATCAAAGATCTCGCCGATCAGTGCAAGCCCAGTTCACCAAATCGTCGCACCTCGACCCTGACGATTTGCCGGCTTGCGCCGGTGGGCGGCTTCTGGTGAACATGCCCAACCCTGATGGAAGCGTACGCCCCGACGTTGATCGAGATTCCGACGCTCGCGCCGTTCTTGCCGGACCAGAACTGGGGCGCGACCGCCAAGGCGTATCTCGACGAGGGCAAGGCACGTCTGTATCAGGCGCACAAGAACGGCGCCTCGGGCCGTGCAGTGGTGGCGACCTACACCGGTCTGATGGACGATCTGATCCGCTCGCTTTTCGACGCCGCCTCGTCGCTTTATGCCGAGCGCTTCAGTCGGCTCGACCAGCGCTGCGCCATCGTCGCCCAAGGCGGGTACGGCCGCGGCGAGCTCAATCCCTGCTCCGACATCGATCTGCTCTTCCTCTGCGAGCGGACGCGCGGCGCCTACATCGAGAACGTCGCCGAGCGCATCCTCTATACGCTGTGGGACACCCGCCTGATCGTCGGCAACGCCATGCGCAACGTCAACGAGTGTGTCCGCCTCGCCGCATCGGACCTCAAGGTCAAGACCGCGCTGCTCGACGTACGCTTCCTCTGCGGCGACGAGACCCTCTACCGCGAATTCGCCCGGGCGATGGACGAGGACGTGCTCAAGCGTGGCGCCGACAAATTCTACCAGGACAAGCGCGCCGAGAGCGCGCAGCGCCAGGAGCGTTACGGCGACTCGGTCTATCTGCTCGAGCCCGAGCTGAAAGAAGGCGAGGGTGGCTTGCGCGATCTGCACACGGCGATGTGGATGGCCAAGGTCAAATTCAAGACCAACAAGCTTCCCGAGCTGGTGCGCAAAGGGGTGTTGACCGAGGGCGAGAAGGACGAGATCGAGGCGGCGCGGGATTTTCTCTGGCGGGTTCGCAACTCGCTCCACTTCCTCACCGGGCAGCACCAGGATCAGCTGCGCTTCGAGTACCAGGAGCTGATCGCCGAGGAGTTCGGCTACCAGGACACCGGCAACGCCAAGGCGGTCGAGCAGCTGATGCGCGCCTATTACCTCAACGCGGCGACGATCAATCGCTTCGCCGAAGAGATGATCGACCGCTGCGTCCCGCCGGCGCGGCCGGCGCGGTTGTTTCGCTGGAGCCGCAGCCGCGAGATCCGCCCGGGCGTCACCATCAACGCCGGGGTGCTGTCGATCTCCGGGCCTTCGTTGCTGCAAGACGATCCCGTCAATCTGATCCGGGTTTTCGGCGATGCTCAGCGCCACGAGGCGGTGCTGTCCGGCAGCGCCCGCCGCATCCTACGAGCCCACGTCGACTTGCTCGACGACGAGCGGCGGCGCGATGTACGGTTGATCAACGCTTTCTTCGACATTCTGCGCGACCGCCATCGAATCTATGAAACCCTCCTCGACATGCATCGCGTCGGTATCCTCGGCGCGTTCTTGCCGGAGTTCGGTCACCTGCTGTGCATGGTGGTGCGCGATCTCTCGCATATCTACACCGTCGATCAGCACTCGCTGCGTGGGGTGCTCGAGCTCGAACGGCTGCGTGCCGGCACCTACAAGAGCTTTGCGCCGCTGCTGACGCAGGTGATGCGCGAGCTCGACCGGGTCGAGATCGTCTATCTCGCGCTGTTGCTCCACGACATCGGCAAAGGCTTCGGCGCCCGCCACTCCGAGCGCGGTGCCGCCAAGATTCCCGAGATCGCCCAGCGCTTGTCGCTCAACGTCGACGACGCCGCCCAGCTCGAGTTCCTCGTCGCCCAACATCTGACCATGTCGCATCTGGCGCAGCGCCGCGACATCCACGACCCGCGCTTGATCGTCGAGTTCGCCAAGCAGGTCGACAACGCCGACAATCTCAAGAAGCTCTACGTCCTGACCTTCGCCGACATGCGCGCCGTCGCACCGAAGGTCTGGAACAACTGGCACGACATGCTCCTCGGCGAGCTCTATCTGCAGACCCTCGACGTCTTCGAGCGCGAGGCGTTCCACGTCGAATCGCACAGCGCCCGCTTGTGCCGGGTCAAGGAACGCATCGCCGCCGCGGCCAAACCGCTGGTGCCGGCGCCGGCGTTGCAGAGCTTTCTTGCCGATATGCCGGATCGCTATTTCCTCGGCACCGACGAGGAGAGCATCGTGCACCATCTACAGCTGCTGCCCGGACTGCAGGATCGGCCCTTCGTC
>DASPMH010000843.1:0-2171 GCA_035627175.1 Terriglobales bacterium
CCACCGGCTGCGTCATGCCGGTTCCTCTGCCTCACCGGCGAGATAGACGTTGCCTTCGGTGCCCGGACGGAGCTGCTCGACGCCGTCGAGGACGCGCACCTTGACCCGATACACCTGGCCCATGCGATCGCTACGGGTCTCGATCTTCTCAGGGGTGAAGTTGGCGCGGTCGGCGATGAAGGAGATTTCTCCCGGGATGCGCTGCTGCGGAGCGCTATCGAGCTCGATCTCGGCGCGTTGGCCGAGCCGTAAGCGAGCGATGTCGCTGACCGGCACGTAGATCTGCACGTACTTGTCGAGAGGGTCGAGCAAGGCGAGTACCGCGCTGCCGGGCTGAGCCAGCTCACCCGGCCAGAGGAACTGCGTCTGCACTACCGTGGTCGCGGCAGGAGAGCGGATCTCGTGCTTGGCGCGCTCGATCTCGAGCTCGCGCAATTGGGCCTCGGCCAGGTCGCGTTTGCTTGCCAAGCTTTCGAGACGCTTGCGCGCCAGCGGAATGCGGCGCTGCTCTGCTTCGGTGCGGGCGAGCAGCGCGCGGGCGCGGACCAGCATACTCTCGGCTTGGTCGCGGCGGGCGCGCACGTCATCGAGCAGCTGATTGGTGCTGGCGCCGCTCTTGACCAGGGCGCGCTCTCGCTCGAGCGTGCGCTCCGCCAGTCGCGCCGCCGACTCGGCATGCTCGAGCTCGGCGCGCCGGGCGCTGACGTCACGCTCCCAGGTGGCTTCCAGCAGCGCTACTTGTTCTTGTTGGGCGCGTACGTCAGCATCGATCGAAGCGATCTCCTGCTGCTTCGACTGCATCTTGGCGGTGATGCCGTTGTCGCTGATCGAGGCGACGACGGTGTTGGCAGGGACGATCGCGCCTTCGCCGAAGCGAACCTCGAGAACCCGCCCACTGACCTCGCTACGGATGATCCGCTCTTCGCCTTCGACCACGCCTGTATAGTGCTCGGGCCGGCGATCTTGCCGCAGGTACCACACTGCGGCGGTGACGGTTGCGATCAAGCTCAGCACGAGCAGTGCTTTGCGCGGCATGACTCACCTCCACTCGGGTAGCAGATCTTCGATCGGCAACCCCATCAGCTGTTGCAGCTCGGCGCGCCGCGTCTGGGCCTGATAGATCGCGCCGGCGAGGGTGGCGCGCTGTTGCGCCAACAGAGCTTCGGCGCTCAGCACATCGTCGCTCTGAGCCCGCCCGGCAGTGTATTGCTGCTGCCGGATGCGCAGATTCTCCTCGGCTTGCGATACCGCCGCGGCGGCGGAATCGAGAGCGCTCAAGCGTTCCGCCGCCGCTTCATAGGTGGTGCGCACCGCCGCCTCGATCTCGCGCAGCTGCCGCTCGAGCACGAGCCGGGTCTGATCGAGTGCCGCTTGCGCTTGCGCGATCTGCGCCTCGCGGCGGGTGTCGGTACCGAGATCCCAGCTGAAGCCGATGTACCCCGAGGCCATCTCCTGCGGCTGGAGGATGTCGGACGAGGTGTAGTCGAAGGCGCCACCGCCATAGAAGCGAGGCAGCCGACCGCGGCGCAGCGCCGTCGCGTTGGCTTCGAGACGCTGCAGCTCTTCGAGCAGTGTCAGTAGCAGCGGGTTGTGCTGGTGAGCCGATTGCAGCACCTGCTCGACGGCGGGAAGCACCGGCCGTTGCTGAACGTCGGCGATCGTCGTCGGGGCATCGATGCTGCGCCCGATCAGCTGATTGAGCAGCCACTTCGACTGGCGAATGGCGAGCTCGCGCTGCCGCAGCTGTTGCTCGGCGGCGCTCAGGGCAACGCGAGCGACGAGCGTGTCGTTCTTGGTGGCACGGCCGCTGCCCAGCAGAGCCTCGGCATGTGCCAGCTGCTCGCGATCGACAGCGATGGTCTGAGCCGTCACCTGGTGCAGCCGCTGCGCTTCGAGAAGCTGAAAATAGGCTCGTACAGCCGCGAGCTGCTGTTCGAGCAAAGTGGCCCATTCCCGGGCGCGTTCTCCGCGGTAGCCCGCCTGTGCCGCTGCCAATGCCGCCCACAGCTCACCATTGAGATCGATCGGCGCAAGCAGCGTCCCGTTGAGTGTGGCGACTTCCTTCTCGCGCAGGATGATCGCCGCAGATTGCCCCGGCGGGAGGACGGTGGCGGGAATCTGATTGCCGAGCTCATCGGTGTAGCGGGTGTAGCGTCCCGAGCCGCTGAGCC
>DASPMH010000844.1:0-3417 GCA_035627175.1 Terriglobales bacterium
ATGAAGGTGACCACCGAGGGCGAGCGCGTGATCAATCTGCTGTGGGACGTGATCGCAGCCAAGGGTTTCGAAAAGAACATGTACTTCGAGCAGGCCGCCGTCGATATCCGCGCGCTGCCGAAGCTCGAGGGCACGGTGCACGTCAACATCGCGCTGATCGTCAAGTTCATGCCCGGCTACTTCTTCGCGCCGGCCGAGCTGCCGCTGATCCCGCGCCGCGACGATGCCGCCAACGATGCCTTCCTGTTTCAGCAAGGACCCGCCAAGGGTCTCGCCAACATTCGTTTCCATGACTACAGCCGCGAGCTCGCCAGCTGGGATCTCGCCAACGTCAAGGTCTTCGCCCAGCAGGTCGAAGCGTTCCGCACCCTGCTGGCGACCGCTCCGCCCGATCAAGAGCAACAGCGCGACACTGACTTCCTCCTGGCAGGCGGCGAGCTGTTCGCCCTGGTGGTGTACGCCCAGCTCATCCTCGAGAACGCCCGCATCTACGGCATCGAAGCCGAGCTGGTCGACCAGATCTTCGACTTCCTGGTACGCGACTTCTCCGAGTGTGCCCTCCAGCTCCACAACCGCGCCGCCAGCACCCCAGATCAGATGCGCCTTGCACTACAAATGATCGCCAAACCGACCGCCGATCCCCAACGCTACGAAGCGGTCTGGCAGCAACACGTCCTAGCTCTGAATCAAGCCTACGAAATGAACCCCTAGGGCGCGGGACCGCATAGGGCAGGGCGAAGCACCCAGCTCGGAGAACAGATGATCGTCGTCAAATCGCATCCCCGTCGCCAAAGGCCATGAGATCGATTTCGAAGACCGCTTTCAACGGCGAGTCCATCTCGTCGACCAAGCACCCGGTTTCGTTCGCAACGAAGTCCACCGCCCGCGGCCGGTGAAATTCAGCCATGAGACCGGCGGCTGGGTCGAGGACCGCGAGATGCGGGGCTACTACGAGGTCGAGACCTGGTGGCGGTCGATGGACGATCTCGTCGCGTGGACCAAGAGCCCGGCTTTCGCCGAGGCTCACTCCTCGCGACCGCCCAAGGAAATGTTCGCCGGCCCGAACGTGCTCGAGGTGCACGAAATTCTCACCAGCACCGACCTCGAGCTCTAGTCCGCGTCATCGAACCGACTCCATCTCCTCCTGGCGGGCGGTGGTCCGAATCGGCCCTGTGTACCAATGGCGTGCCGAGGCGTACCACCACAGCGTAATCAGGATCACCACGCCGCCGGTCAGAATCGGCGCGTAATTGACGTCGTACCAGCTGAAACCCGGGTGGAACGGCACGGCCGACGGCACGAACGGCAGGCAGAAGTAGACGGAGATCACCGCGATCTCCGCCACCGCGGTCGCGCACATCCAGCGGTAGTGGCGCCCGAGCGTCCAGGGTCCCGGCATGAACGCAACGCCGATTTTGAGACGCAGGAAAATCGGGATCAGGAAAGCCAGATACAAACCGATCACCGCGATCGACACCACCGCATAGAACGCCACCGGAATGCCCGCCGGGCTGCGGTACAAGGCGGGTAGGGTGATCAGCACCGCCAACACCGACGAGATCAGCACCGCGTGAATCGGTACGCAAGTGCGCGGGTGGACCGTGCTCCACCACTTGCTGCCGGGTACGGCGCCGTCGCGGCTGAAGGCGAACAGCATGCGCGAGCTACTGGTCATGCAGGCGATCGAACAGAAAACCTGACCGATGGTCGAGATCAGCATCACGATCTTGAACATCGCCGGTGAAAGCGCCGAGGCAAACACCGCGGTGATCTGTCCGCTGCCGAAGCCGTTCTTCGGGTCGTTGATGAACGCGACGTCTTTGGCCACCAATAGGAAGGCGAGCAACAAGATCCAACCCCCGATGGCGGAGTAGAAGATCGACTGCCACAGCCCACGTGCCGCACTGGTCGCGGCGTCGTGCGTCTCCTCGCTGAGATGCGCCGAAGCGTCGAAGCCGGTGATGGTGTACTGCGTCAACAAGAATCCGAGCGGCAGCACGTACCACCAGAACATATTGTCGGAGAATCCGGAGTTGTTGATCGTGCCGGTGAAGACGAACGAAGCCGACTGATACTCCTTGGCGGTCAGCAGCAAGATCAGCACGATCGCGGCCGAACCGAACACGTGCCAGTAGGCGGAGATGTCGTTGACCACGGCCAGCCGTTGCGAACTGAAGATGTTTACCAGCGCCACTACCACCATCAACGCAATGAACAGCGCGAAGGCCTGCAGCAGCGGGTCACCACCGAAGCTTGCGCTCCAGGTCGTGGAGAACAGGCCGAGGGTGACGTTCATGAAGGTCGCGCAGGCGTAGACCACCGACGCGGTCACGGCGATCAGCCCGATCAGATTGAGCCAGCCGGCGTAGAACCCGGCGCGCGGCCCGCCGAGGTGCGCCGCCCACCAATAAATTCCGCCCGCCGTGGGATAGGCCGAAACCAGCTCCGCCAGGCAAAAGCCGATGATCAGGATGAAGCCGGAAATCAGCGGCCAACCCCAGGTGATCGCAATCGGGCCGCCGTTATTCCAGGCGTGCGCGAAGGTGGTGAAGCAGCCAGCCAGGATCGAGATGATCGAGAACGAGATGGCGAAATTCGAGAAAGCCGACCAGCTGCGCTGCAACTCCTGCTTGTAGCCTAGTTGCGCCAGTCTGCGTTCGTCGTCGTGCATCGGTCCTCCGTGGCGCGCTCTTTACCCCAGTAGAGCGCCGCTGAGAATCATGTGGCTGCGCTCGGCAGAGCGCGGCGAGATTGAAGCCGCGCCAAACGGTGAGGACCGACGTGGTTGCCCCCTTGCCAACGATTGGCGGCGCGCCGGCGATGATGGCGCGATTGCATCCGTTCGACGATCGCGTGCCGGCCGTGCCTTGCTGATTTCGGCCGCCGTCTATGAGAATGACCGCTCCGCGACGTTCCAATGGGTATCGTCAATAGCCCGCGGCCGCTCGATTATTCGCCCGATCGAATGACGAATAGCTTGGTGACCAACCACTTGCTGCCGACGAACAGATATCCGAGTGGTCCGAGAATGCGGGTCGGTTTCTCCGGCGCCGGTGCGGTCAGGGTCGGCTTGACCGACGAGAAGGCAACGTCTTGGGTCGTAGTCTTCAGTCGCCCTTTGAGTGAGTCGAGCTCTGTCTGTACTCTGGTCAGCTCGTGCTCGACCGACAACACGTCTTTGACGTCATTGCTGCGCGCCAGCAGTGCTCGCAGCCGATCGCGTAGCGCCTCCTTGTTGGCGATCTCCGCTTCGAGGTCGATCAACTTGTCGGTGACGTCCTCTGTCGATAGCTCACGGCTCTTCTCCTGCCCCAGTCTCGCCAGCTGATCGAGCACCGCATCGAGGCGCTGGGCTGGTATGCGCAACTCGAACGCCGCTTTGTCGCTGTCGATCGACGACTCGTGCACGTATCCTCC
>DASPMH010000845.1:0-3059 GCA_035627175.1 Terriglobales bacterium
TTGCTGCTCGTACTCGTGCGCCCGACGAGCCTCCTCCAGGTCGAGACGCGCCTTCTCGCGCTGGAGCATGATACCTTCGGTCAGAGACTTCGCCGCCTCGATCGCCTCGATACCTTCCACGCTTGCAGACTGGGCAGCGAGCAGACTTCTGCGCGTCGCCCGGATTTCGGATACCAGACCCGACTGCTCCGCCTCGTCGTAAGCTTGCAACTCCCGCTCGGCGCGGCGGATCGGCACCCGCTCGTTACGGTATTGGCTATCGAGGCGCTGCGCCTCGTCATAGGCCTCGGCCGCCTCGAGTGCCGCTTTGCGATCGTAGAACAATAGACGGAACATATCGAACTGGGACCGCCGGTCCCAGATCAGCTCGGCGCGATCCTCGAGAAAGAACACGATGAAGCGCAAAATGGCAAAGAAGTCGAAGTAGCTTGCACAACCCGAGAGCTCCTGCGCAATATCCTCGTAACGGTCCTGGCTGGCCACCTCCTCGGGCACGCCGTCGACTGCAAGGGCCTGAACCTCGAGAGTGCGCAGCGATCGCCGCACAGTCACCCGACGCTTGCCGAAACCTATTTCGACCTCGGCCCATGCGCCTTTTGCTCCATCGCGAACACGACTGGAGAAATACTTTCGATTTCGCCAGTTGGCGAGCTTGTGCTGGGTGGACGCGAGGCCCGAATCATCCTTGCTCATGTCTTTCGGACCAAGGAGCGAGCGGTACAATATGTTCAGAAGCGTCGTCTTGCCGAGACCGTTGATGCCCGCGATCACATGGACGCCATGAACCAATTCGTGTTCGATGCCGCTGGAGCGTTCATTGTCGAAAATTCCGTACCCCGAAACCTTCACACGTCTCAGGACTGGGAAGGTTATCGACATGGGGTACCTTCTAGCTGGCTGTCCGAGCAGGAACCGGTCATTCTGCCCGCAGAGAAAATGCGCCTCGATATAGCCGGCGCGGCGCGATCCAAGTGCTCAACCAAACTGCCCCCTCGTCCCACTTCAGAGACCAAGCGCAAACACCAGATGACGCTGGCTGAACGCAGTCAAGCGGAAAAGGCGCCATATCGGAAACGGCCACAACCATCGAATGTCGTGCAGTCTTCTACTCATTGGTCGGGCCTCATTGCGGACTGTTGCGCCCGCTGCGGTAGCAGCCATCACACGTCATCGGACGACATCTCAACCGTTTGCGATTCTTGGAAAAAGAGGCATCCACGGCCTTTCGGCGTCCTTGGATGCCGAGTGTAGCAGCGGCAGACTATTGTTGGGAACGGTGTCCGGCAGAACGAGCAGCGCCGCGGCGCCGCCGATCCCCAAAGGGTTGTTCTTGTAGATCGTAACACCCACGTCTTCTGCGATCATCTTCGCCCGGTCGAACTCATCGGAGGTCGCGAACACACCCTTTGGCTCATGGAATGCGAAGAGCGACTTGGGCAACACTTCACCAATCCGCAAGTCAGCCAGTGGATATTCCAACTTCGCGAGCGCTTCGAGAACCCGCGACCTCCCCTCCTCCGTTGCAAACATCGCACAAACGTCGAATCTCATACCCGCGTCCAAAATGACATCGCGATGGCTTTCGAAGAATTCCACGACCTTGCCTGCGAGTGTCCCCCCGGTGCCGACCACGTCGTCCACGATGACGATCCCGCGAGGCATACCGTGATTCTTGGCGAACTCGGCGAGACTGGACCTGAACGTCGATGGAGGAAGAATGCCCGCGACATGGATGAGATTTTCCTCCGCGTAGTCGCTGGCATACCGTTGACCGCTCTTGCCCTCTCCGTCGAGATAAGTGAGAACGACGTCACTGCGGCGATCAGCCTTGCTCTTGCGCGGATAGACTCCAAGCTTGTCACGGATCACCGCACCTGCCGATCTCAAACGTGAGTAGATTTCGTCCTGTCGGACTACCCTCACCGACTTGAGAATGTCGAACAGCGCGCGCTGGTCACGATAACTCGGGCGCTGTTCAAGCCACGCCCTGACTGTCTCGGGCCCGACCTGCGCGCCCCTGTATGGCCCCCAGTTCCTGGTCAGGGTCACGATCTCTGCAGAACGGACGAATGCCTCGTCTTCTATCCGCTGCTGGAGAGAGGTCAGTTCCTCGGACAATCCGTCGTTGGCCAGACGACTGATCCCTACCTCGACAAGCCATAACCGAAAAATCGGAAGAGCTACGTCGAACCCATGCTCGCCTTCGACCAGCACGCCGCGGTCCACAAAGTTGTGAAGTATCGGCGTCAACTCTCGCTCATCGATCGCAGCCCCACCGCGGTGCGCGAAGACGTTCCCCAAAGTGGCAGGCTTTCCGGCACGCAAGCAACGCGCGACCGCGGCAAGCGCTCTGCGCCGCTTAAGCACGATCTTCTCCCGCTCCTCGACCGGGCTACGGATGCCGTCCTCCCAGAGATGCATGAAGGCATTCATGTCGAGCGCAGCAACGCCATCTCTCGCGGATCGCTCGACCTCTTCGGCAGTGATGTCACCGTCACGTTCGGCGACCGCCCGGCTGGCGACGTCCTTGCAGATGAGCTTGCTGAAGTAGGGATTGCCGTTGGTCAGGTTGAACACTGCCGAGACCGCGTCATTATGCCAGGTGAGCACACCCTCCGACGGTCCGCGTACAAGGCGAACGAAATCGTCCCACTCGTCGGTTCGAGAAAAATACGTGAGGTTAACGCGAATGAACTTGTTGAGCTTCTGGCCTTGCCGCTCCATCACAAACGGCATGTTCTCGCCGCCGACGAGGAGCAAGCAAAAGTTCGGCAGCGTTGTCAGCGCTCTGACATTGGCGAAGAATGTCTCGGCAAGACTGCCCTTGAGGTAGAGCTCCTCCGGCATCTCATCGAATTCGTCGAGAACAATCGCAAAGCGACGATCTCCATCGATGCTGCGCGCCAGCTCCAGAAGATCTATCAAGGGAGCCAAGGTGCCATCGAAGTCTCCCCTCGATAGTCCGAGCGTCTTGGGCAGTCCGCCGAGCACGATCCTTTCCATTGCTTCGCCCAGCTGCCTCAATGCTCGGCGTGGGTCCTCGTGCGCCACGCGCCCCC
>DASPMH010000846.1:0-6245 GCA_035627175.1 Terriglobales bacterium
GCATCCCGGTGGTGGGCTTTACCTGGTGGCCGTTGTTCGGCCTGATTGCCTGGTCGTACCGCCAAGGGTCACGCGAGCTCGACACCTACATTCAGCAGATGGGCTTGTGGGACCTGCTCCGCGATTCCGAGGGCGGTTTGGCACGGGTGCCGACGGAAGTGGCCGAGGCCTACCGCAATCTCGTCGCCCACGGTGCGGCGGCGGTCGGTGATCTCCTG
The DNA here is from genome assembly GCA_035627175.1 of Terriglobales bacterium. Taxonomy (GTDB): domain Bacteria; phylum Desulfobacterota; class Binatia; order HRBIN30; family HRBIN30; genus DASPMH01. The sequence continues at coordinate 219 of DASPMH010000846.1, forward strand.
GCCGCCTGAGGAGAAGGCATGTTTCCCAGTTTCTTCCTCGCTGGTTTCGAGTGCGCCACCGGCTACAACATGCATGGCGACTGGATCGATCAGGTCGCCGCAACTCGCCACGACGTCCTGATTGCGTCCGACTATGACCGCCTACGAGCTGTCGGCATCCGCGCTGCGCGCGACGGTGTGCGCTGGCCGCTGGTCGACTGCGACGGGCGTTGGGATCTCGCCAGCGTCGTCCAGCTGATCGACGCGAGTCAGAAAGCCGGCGTCAATGTCATCTACGATCTCTTTCATTTCGGTTACCCGGCGCACGTCGATCTCTTTGACGCGGATATGCCGCGGCGCTTCGCCGACTATTGTCACGCGGTGGCCAGGTGCGTCGCCCGCTACGCCGATCCGCCGCACTTCTTCTCGCCAGTCAACGAGCCTTCGTACTTCGCGTGGGCGGCGGCTGAAGTCGGGCGGTTTGCCCCGCACGCGCACGGCCGCGGCTGGGAGCTGAAGGTGGCGCTAGCCCGTGCGGCGATCGCCGGCACCAATGCCATATGGACCGAGCTGCCCGGGGCGCGCATGGTCAGCGTCGACGCCTTGTGTCACGTCGTCGCGCCACTCGAAGACGGCGTCGAGCGCGCCGCCGAGGTCGCCGATTTCAACGACCGCCTGGTGTTCCAATGTTGGGACATGATCACCGGCCGCTTGCTTCCGGAGCTCGGAGGAAGCGCGGCCCATCTTGGCGTCGTCGGCGTCAACTACTATTGGACCAACCAGTGGGAGATAGATCGTGCCGAGCGACCTCTGGCTCAGGACGATCCGCGCTTGGTCCCCCTGCATCGGCTGCTCGAACGAGTTTGGCGCCGCTACGGCGCGGAGATCGTCATCACCGAAACCAGCCATGTCGGCGACCTGCGCGCCGGATGGGTCGAGTATCTCGGCGAGCAGGCCGATCTCGCCTTTGCTCGCGGCATACCGCTGCGTGGCATCTGTCTTTATCCGATCCTCGGCATGCCGGAATGGCACGTTCGCGACCAATGGGTGCCGATGGGCTTGTGGGATATCGACACTGCCACGCCCTCGGCGCACCGCCGGCTGTACCAGCCTATGCTTGCGGCGCTCCGCCGCATTCAACGCCTCGAAGGGCGGCAGTATCTCAGTAGCGCCGTCGCCGCCAAAGTGATGGCCGCTGCTGCGCTGTGAGTCGGCTCAGCGCCGAGCCACGGTGACGCGCACCGCGACCGGTCGGCCTTCATCGAGCGCCGACAGATCGCGCTCCTCGACGCACAGCCCCCGTCGCAGCAAGGCATCGGAAAATCCTCGGTCTGTGGTGCGCACCGACTCGACGCACCAAGCTTCGCCGACCTGACTCAAGCGCGCAGCGAAGAAGTCGGCGAGCGCAGCTTGCAGCAGCGGGTCGTAGGTGACGTCTGCCGCGAGGCAGAGATCGAAGGAGCCACGCAACGGCGACTGCAGCAGATCGAGTACCGCCACCTCGACCGCCAACCCATTCAAGCGAGCATTGGCCTGCGCCAGTTGGACGGCATCGAAGACGCGATCGGCGAGTAGCACCCGCGCGCCACCCTGTGCGGCCGCAAGACCGGCGACGCCCAAGCCGCAGCCGAGATCGATCGCCCGGCGATTGCGACACTCGACGGTGTTGGCGACCAGATGCGCCAGCACCCGACTACCGGTCCAGACGTGAGCCCAGTAGGGCGGGTCCGGAACGTCTTCGTCGCGCAGCAGAGCTTCGGCATCGATCAAGCCGCTCAGGTCGGCAAGCTGCAGCACTCGTAACGAGAACGGTCCGAGCTCGAGGAGCTCCTCTTTGACGTCCGAGCGCATGGCGCCATGTAGCCGCGGCGGCGCGAGCTTGGCAATCGAGACTCGCTGCCGCTAGTGTGCCGTCGAGGGTGCAGATGCGGTTCGGCAGATACGACAATCCCTACAAATGCGTGTCGTTCTCGGCGATCGACGCGGAGGTCCGCCAGGATCCGGTGGCCTTGGAAGCAGCCGACGGCGGTCTCAGCCACGGCATCCTGTATACCCGGCAGCGCCACCGCACTGCTCTTTTCTTCCTGCATCCCAAAGCCGACATGAGCCGGCACTACATCATTCCGCAGCTGCTCGAGGCGGGTTACGCCGCGTTCGGACAGAACAGCCGCTACCTCAACAACGACGAGGCATGCGTGCACGAAAGCTTGCTGCTCGATGTCGCCGCCGGGATTCGCTTCCTGCGCCAGATCGGCTTCGAGCACATCGTCCTCGTCGGCAACAGCGGCGGGGGCTCGCTGTTCACCTTCTACCAAGCTCAAGCTTCGACCGAGCCACCGCACCGTCTCACTCACACGCCGGCCGGCGACGCACTCGATCTCAACAGCTTCGATTTGCCGCTCGCCGACGGCTACGTTCACCTTGCGGCGCATCTCGGCGAGGGACGTATCTTGATGCAGATGATCGACCCATCGGTCATCGATGAGAGCGACCCGCTGTCGTGTGACGCCAGCCTCGATCCCTTCGACCCAGATAACGGCTATCGCCAGCCGCCGGAATCGAGCCGCTACTCGGCCGACTTCGTCGCCCGCTACCGCGCGGCGCAACAGGCTCGCGTCGCCTGTCTCGACGCGAGCGCGCGCGACCAGCTCGAGCAGCGACGCGAAGCGCGCCGGGCGATGACATCGCCTCACTTCGCCGTCCGCCCTTGGCACGAGCAGGCGGTGCAGATGCGGCAAGCGGTAGCGTCAGCGCCGATGGTGATCCACCGCACCGAAGCCGATCTGCGCGCCTTCGATCTTTCGCTCGATCCCTCCGACCGCGATGCCGGCTCGTTGTTCTCCTACCGGCCGGATCTGACCAACTACATGGAATTCGGCTTCGCTCGCGTCTGCACGGCGCGGGCGTGGTTGAGCACCTGGTCCGGCCTGTCGTCGAATGCCGATGTGATGCGCAATGCCGCCAAGGTGACCATCCCGGCGCTGGTGCTGCAGTACAGCGGCGACAACGCGATCTTTCCCGCCGACGCCCGCAGCGCCTTCGACGCCTTGGGCAGCCGCGACAAACATCTGGAGATGGTCCCGGGGGACCACTACGGCTTTGCGGTAGGAACGCAGGAGCGAGCGGGTGCGCTGCGTGCCGTAGCGCGGCTGATCGACTGGCTGGAGCCCCGCTTCCCGATTTAAGAAGCCCGAATTCTAACGCGCCCCGGCCTTGCTACTTGGCCGGCACCTGCTTGGTCTCTTGTGACTGGCGGCGATGACGGTCGCGGCGCATGCCTGGTCCGCCACCGGTGCGGCCCAACCAATTCGCGGTGAGCAAGCGGCGGCCACGCGAGGTCGCCAGCTGCTCGCGCTGCTCGTCCGTCAGTAGCGCCAACACCTCGATGCGGCCGCTGTACTGGCTGTCGAGCGCCTGAGACTGCACCGCGATCAGCCGCTGCGCCGTCTGGCGGGCGCCGCCCCAGTGGCCCTTCTCGAGATCGCTGTCGTAGGCGCGGCGCAGCTCGCGCGACTGCTCGCGGGCAGCGCGTTCCTTGGCGTAGTGCTCGGCAAATTTGGCGTCCATCTTTTCGCGCTGGTGCACGGTCAGCTTGAGCGCCTCGATCATGCTCGAACGATTCCACCACAGGCGGCGGGTTGCCTGCTCCGAAAGGCCCTCGCTTTCCTTCGCCGCCGGCGGCTCGGTGGCGGGCTTATCCTGCGCCATAGCCGCGCCGGCGCAGCTCAGAACCAGCACCAATCCCAACAGCCGAAAAAAGGGGATGAACCCCATTTCGGAGAAATGGGGTTCATCCCCTTTTTGGACGGGCGCGGACAGGGTGGGAATTCGCATTTTCGACAGCCTCCGTGAGGGCTTCTGTTACGTGGCGCCGGTGTCGCAATCAAGCGGCGCGAGGCGCGCGGCTCATTTCGCTACGGGCGCGGCGAAAGTCGTCGATGGTCACGCCGGCAAACGGCAGAGCCACCAAACCTTGCAGGATCAAGGTCACCACTTGGATCGCGTTGAGCACCAGCCCGTAGGCGAGCGCTTGCGACTGCTCGACGCCGAACAAGGCCAAGGCGAGGATACAAGCGTACTGATAGGTGCCGACGTTGCCCGGCAGGCCGGGCAGGGCTGTGCCGAAGCCGATGAAGATGAAGACGATCAGGGCAGCATTGAAGGGCACGTCGAAAGCGAAAGCCCGCAGGATCACCCAGCTCGAGAGGATCGGCAGGAACCAGTAAACGACCGAGATCGCAAACACCGCGGCGAGCAAGCGACCGTCGGGCAAGATCCGCATGCCGTCGAGGAAGGCGCGCAGCACCTTCTTGAGCGACGTGCCGAACCGATCCGGCAGACGGCTCACGATGGTGCGGTCGATAAACGGCTCGCCCTTCCACCACATCAGGACCACCAGCGTGACCAGCACCATCGCGGCAACCGCGGGTACCATCGCGCCGCGGCGCACCCACTCGGGCAGATTCGCCGTCGTCGTCAGACCTATCAGGATGTAGAAGACGATGACGATCGAATCGATGGTCTTCTCCAGTACCAAGTTGCCGACGACGTTCGAGAACGACACCTTCGACCGGCGCGACAGCAACCATGGCCGGACGAACTCGCCCAAGCGAGCCGGCAGCACGTTGATCGCCATGTAGGCGACGCTGATCACCACCCACAGCTTGCCCAGTCCGATCCGTTCGAGCGGCCGCAACTCGAGCTGCCAGCGCCAGGCGCGGAAGACCTGCAGCAGCAAGCTGATCAGCAGCGCCGGCACCAGATAGGTGATGTCGAACCGCTCAAAGGCAGCTCCGAGCTGCTCGAGCTCGACGTTGCGAAACGCAAGGAAAAGGAACAACGCCCCGACCGCGACGCTGATCAGAATGTTGCGGACGGTCTGTGAGCTCATCCGCCGCGGTTTAGCCCCCCGCAGCTATTGCCGCAAATCGTCCGCACCCTGGACTTCCGATTGTAGCGTGCGCTCTCCGAGCGCACCGAGGGGAAGCTCAGTCTACCTGGGGCGCTCGGAGAGCGCCCGCTACAGCTCGAGGGATTCCCACCTTCGCCGAGGCTACGGTGGACGGGTCCGACGGCAGCGACATGGATGTCAGAGATAATAGGCTAGACGGAGCTGGACGAAGTCGTCCTCGCGCAGGCCATGGAAGTAGCTGTCGTCTGCGAAGCCGGCGAAAAGCCGGAGGTCGGCGGCGATGCTCCAGCGCTCGCCGAGCCGCCGCGATGCTTCGATCGACCAGAAACGGCTGCCGTCGATTACGTCGACGATGGCGCCGACGAGGATCTGGGTGCTCTGGGTGTCGTTGAAGGTCAATCTCAAGCCAGCGAAGAGATCGTGCTCGAACGGACTCGGCGGGCTATCGATCTCGATGCCGCGCAGCACGTCGGCCACTACAGCCACCGAAGCCTCCTGCGGAATCGCTTCGGCGGACGGCAAGTCTTCCGGGACGAAGCTGTCGTAGAGCGCTTCGCACAAGGCGCCGGCGTCGATGCCACTGCCGAACACACCGTAGAAGGTGTACTCGACGCCGGCTACGGCAGCGAAGCGGTAATCTCCTTGTCCACCGCGGCCGATCGCCTCGAGCTTACCGAGCAGATTTTCGCCGGTGTACTGCAGCTCGAGGCCAGTCTGATGGATCAGATCGTAGACCGCTGTCAGCTTGGTCCGCCGCAGCAGCGCCTCGACGTCGCCGGGTAGGGTCGCGGGAAGCTTGGTGCGGAAGCGCGGATCGCGGCCGGTGCCGTAGAAGTGAGATAGAGCCCACTGCCAGTCGCCAGCGATCACGCTCCAACGCGCAGCCGCGTCGACGTGGCTGCGGCCAAGTCGGGCTTCGAAATCGACATCGTCGTCGACGACGAAGGCGGCGCGCAGACGACCGTGGCGTCCCGGGAAGGTACGGGTGCGAAAGCCAGGCAGGACCAACAGCTCGAAGCGCCCCAAATCTGTGGGCAAGGTCAGCTGCGCCATCGGTTGGCCGAGCTTGTCCTCGCGATCGATGTCCTCGATTGCATCGGTCTGATTGATCACGTCGACCAGGTGAGCCGATTCGG
>DASPMH010000847.1:0-2952 GCA_035627175.1 Terriglobales bacterium
GACGCCAACATCCGGCGGGTCCTGGCGCGTCTGTTTTGTCTCTCCTCGCCACAGGACGTCGCGCGCACGGCCGAGCAGTTGCTCGATCGCGACCGCCCCGGCGATTGGAACCAAGCCCTGATGGAGCTCGGCGAGACGATCTGCACCGCGGCGGCACCGCGCTGCACTGTCTGCCCGTGGCGGCGGCGCTGTCGGGCCCGCTGCGGCGACCGGGTAGCGAGTTATCCGCCGGCGAAAGCGCGCCGGCGGCGCGAGCGCATTGATGTCGAGCTGCTGCTATTGCAAGACGCGGCTGGGCGGCTGCTGCTCGAGCGTGGCGAGTTTCCTTACCTGCGCCACTTGTGGCTGCCGCTGTGGCATCGCCCGAATCTCCGCAGCGACCGCGCCGCCGTCCTCGGTGAGCTGCGCCACGCCATCCTGCACCGCGATCTGCGCGTCACCGTCTACGGCCAAGTGGTTGCCTCGCGGCGAATGCAGGCGCTGGCCGCCGAGAAGGGGGAGCTTGGCCGGCGCATCTTTGCCCCGGCGGAGCTCCAGCAGATCGGCCGCTCGTCGCTGCTGACCAAGAGCTTGCGGCTCGCGAGACTGGTATGACCGACAGGCAGCGCTGGACGAGCCGCTTCGAAGAGCAAGTGCGACTGCTCTGCACCGATGCCGATCCGGCGCACGATCTCGCGCATTTCCGCCGCGTCGCTCTCAATGCAGAGCGGCTCGCGATCGCCGAAGGAGCGGATTTGGAGATCGTTCTCCCGGCGGCATGGCTGCACGATTTCGTCATCGTTCCCAAGGACTCGCCGCAGCGAGCCCAGGCGTCGCGAATCGCCGCCGATGCGGCGGTGCAGTGGCTGGTGGGCGAGGGCTATCCGAGCCGGTGCGTCGAAGCGATTCATCATGCCATTCATGCGCACAGCTTCAGCGCGCAGGTGACGCCGCGTACGATCGAGGCCAAGGTGGTGCAGGACGCCGATCGCCTCGATGCCATCGGAGCTGTCGGCATCGCACGCTGCCTGATGCTCGGCGGCACGCTGGGGCGGCCGCTCTACGACACCGGCGAGCCGTTTCCGCAGCAGCGGCCGGCGGACGACCGACGCAGCGCGATCGACCATTTCTTCACCAAGCTGCTCCGCCTAGCCGCGACCATGCAGACTGCCACAGGGCGTGACCAAGCCCGGGCTCGCACCGAGTTTCTGCACCGCTTCCTCGACCAGCTCGGTGGTGAGATCGGTGTGACTTATCGGCGCGAGTGACCGCCGGGCTCGCTGCCATCGCTTTCTGTGGCGGCCTGGGTGTATCCATGGCTCCCATGTCCCATCCCGCTGCCGCTCGTGTTGCCTGCGATTCCCTCGTTGCGTTGGGCAGCTGCACCGCCGATGACAACATTTTGTTCGCCAAGAACAGCGATCGACCCGCTTTCGAATGCCAGCCGCTGCAGCTGATCGAGCCGGCGATCCATCCCACCGATGCGCACGTGCGTTGCACCTACATCGAGATTCCGCAGGCACACGAGACCTACCGCGTGCTCGGCTCGCGACCTTATTGGTGCTGGGGCTTCGAGCACGGTCTCAATCAGCACGGCGTCGCCATCGGCAATCACACCGTATTCACCCGCGATCCGTTGCCGGGTATCGGCTTGATCGGCATGGATCTGGTGCGCCTCGGGCTCGAACGAGGCGAGAGCGCTCATGCCGCGCTCGACGTGATCACCACCCTGCTCGAGCACCATGGCCAAGGCGGGTCGGGATACTCCGACAAGGAATGGCCGTACCACAACTCGTTTCTGATCGCCGATCGAGCCCAAGCCTTCATTCTCGAGACCTCGGATCGGCACTGGGCCTGGCGCGAGGTGCACGACGCCGCCAGCCTCTCGAACCACCTCAGCATCGGCGCCGATTGGGACGAGCTGTCGAGCGGGGCAATCGCACATGCGCTGGCACAAGGTTGGTGGAGCGAGGCGGACGGACGCTTCGATTTTGCCGCGGCGTACCGCGACCGCGAGATGGCCCCCGCCGTGATCTCCGGTGGCCGCCACCGGCGTACTTGCGAATTCCTGTCGAGCGATCGCGGCCGGCTTTCCGCCGCAGGGATGCGCCACGTCCTGCGCGATCACTACGGATCGCCGTGGCCGCGCCCCGACGGCGATCCGGCGGACGAGCAATATTTCTCAGTGTGCATGCATGCCGATCCCGTGGGCACGACTACCGCGAGCATGATCGCCACGCTGCCGGCGGACATCGCGCAACCGTTGATTGTCTGGGCGAGTCTCGGTTCGCCTTGCGTCGGCGCCTTCCTGCCGTTGTTTCTCGATGCGCCGCTGCCCCCGGCACTGAGCGCGGGAGGAGCCGAGCCGAGCGACGACTCGGCGTGGTGGGCGATGAAACAGTTGCTGCAGTACGTCGAGCAGAGCTGGGAGAGCCGGCTGCCGCCGGTGCGCGCTGCGATAGACGAGCTCGAGCAACGGCTGACCGCGCAGCTGCCCGACGTCGGCAGCGATCGCCGCAGCCGCGGTGCTTTCATGCAAGCGGCGGTTGCCGAGCTGATGGCGCTGGCGCGGCAACTGCGGGCTTGATTGGTGCTCGCTCAGCCAGCGCTGCTGGCGCAATTGCGCAGGAGCGCAGCGAGCTCTTGATGGATGTGGCCGTTGCTGGCGACGATCTCCTGCGCCCAGAGATCTAGCTGGTCTCCCGACCACAAGCTCGCCCGGCCACCGGCTTCTGCCAGGATCAACGCCCCGGCGGCGATGTCCCACGGCTTGAGCTTGAGCTCCCAGAAACCATCGAGCCGTCCGCAGGCGACGTAGCAAAGGTCGAGAGAAGCGGTGCCGGCGCGCCGTACGCCTTGAGCCCGCCGCAGGACTGCGGCGACGAAGGCGAGGTAGTACTCCGGGCGCTCGCGCCGATCGTAGGGGAAGCCGGTGCCGATCAAGGCCTGGTCGAGCAGCTTCGCGGCGGATAC
>DASPMH010000848.1:0-2518 GCA_035627175.1 Terriglobales bacterium
CGATCATTGCCCTTCTTAGCAAACGCTGTCTATGCCAGCACTTGTTACGCCTTCCAGTCGCGTCATGACTCGTCAGGGAATGCCGCGAAAATAGACGTCGTAGATCGTCCGCCGGATCCACCCCAGGTAAGCCGTGCCTCTGTAACGGAAAAGATTTCGGTGGCGATCGCGTCGTCGGCTTTCGCGATAATCCGTGTCGAACGCGGTTATGCCACTCGAAGCGACTGCTCGCAACTCGCCTGCGTCGGCCCATGCGTCGTGGTCATCGTCGAACCACAGTAAAAGCGTGTCCCACTGAGCATCGGCATGATCGACTAACCCGTTGCCGTTCGTGTCGTACTCACGGAGTGCCTCGAACCCATTGGCAGCACGTGTTCCATTCGAGAGCAGGGTCTGGTCGCCGAAGAGCTCCCTTCCGTCGTCGATCGCACCGTTGCCATTCTTGTCGCGCGCGAGAAACGCAAGCCCGCTATCTCGACCGATCCACGTGATTCGCTCGGGAGCTCCATCAGCGGTGATGTCGAATGATACGGGATCGCTGTCGCCTGACAGCCTGTATTGATTATTCGCGAGATTGATGATGATTGGGCTGCAGCTCGGATGCGTTGGAAACCAATCGCAGAACTCTTCTTGATCGCCCATGCCGACACCATCGATCCAGGCACCATCAGCCCAACCACATTCATCGAATACTGGTCCGCTGCTCGCCCAAGTGGGCCCCATGATGTACCCGGAACAAGACGAGTTGCCGAGGCCGAGTACGTGCCCCAGTTCGTGCGCGATGAGATTGTCCAGGTAGTTTGTCACATCCGCGTCACAAGACGTGCCGCCATTTGTATATCGATAGATCGTGATCTCACCGCCGACCACGCGGTTGCTGCCGTCCAGCAAGTGATGGAATGCTGCGCAGCCGCCGCCTTCGATGGGATTGCTGTCCTGACTCGACTGATCGTGATGTCGATATCGCCCGACGTATCGTCTAGCAGAGTAGGAAACGCTGTGCCAAATTGGTCCGAACAGCCGGTCGATCAAATATCGATCACGCCTCCGATCGGAGGAGCCACCAACCAGCCGCTGCCACGAAGCACGCCAATGCTGCTGGCATTGTTCGTCCCGTAGTATTGCGTCACGCACTGAGCGGCCAGGGGCTGAACGATTGCGAGAACACAGAGAACAACGATGCCGCGGAAGATGAGCGAGATCATTGCGATCTCCGCGCAGACTTAGACTCGAGTACTACTCTCCTCTCTAGTTGCTCGAAGGTCAGTCCGGAGCCCAGTTCCTGGACGAAGGCCGCGGGCACTACTCGCTGGCCGCTCACTCCCTGGTGAACGATCTCGCGCACAGGATCGACCTGCAGGACGGTGCGATTCTCCGTGACAAGGGGCTGACTCATGGAGAAAACGACTAGCTGATCGCCGACCGCGGGTGGCTGAAATGCGCCTACAGGGCGCGTACATACGAGTCCATTCGCGGTGCGGATTCGCGCGAGCGGATAGAAGACAAAGATCTCATCAGTATTTGTCCCTTTGATCGCCGAACCAGACAGCCGCAACAGCGAACCGGGTAGGTTGTGCAGAAAACCTTCTTCAATGGACAGCACGCGCCCGGAGACGATCATTTCGGCGCCGTCAACAGCTTCCTTCAGCGAGTTTGTCGGCTTGAAATTTTCGAGGTACGTGCCTAAGAAAGTCTTGCACTCTTCCGCCGCCGCGTCGTTGGCTTTGATCTCGTTCTGTTTTCGATTCAGTCTCGCATTTGCGCGCAACAAGGGCGAATCCACAAGCTCCGTTTTCAGCCGGCCCGACTCATCCAGTGCATGGCGCGCGGACACCCATGCGAGCCGGCCATCCTTTCCAGGGATGGTGTCGGGAACCGGAGGCGCCGCCTGTGCGGAGGCGAACGAGGGGTACAGCATGACAATCAGAGCGAACATAGCGAAAAGCGATCTCATCGTTAACCTCCCGGCTGATGTTAGTGCAGCGGCGTGCAATGACAACGCCCGTGCACTACGGCAGAGTGTCAGACGATCTTACTCGGGTTGTGCGCTCCGCCACTCGCTACCGTAGATCCGCGTCGGGCGCGTACTCGAATGTTCGCAAGATATTCGCACTGTCGCGGCTCCCGCGGCGCCTCAGCCAATCACCGGTACCCCAATCCCCTTGAGATACGCAGCGGACGAATCCGCGCGAATGGGGCGCCGTTCCAACATCCAACGCGTGCTCGGGTGCAGCGCCTTGTAAGAAGGGTGTTCAGGGCCCACGATCAGAGCCGACCCGCGTGAAACGCAACGCTCACAGAATTCACCGAACGCCAACCTCTCGGCCTACTCTGAACAGCGCGATGAGACCCGACATCCGGCTGGAAACTGGATCCGAATCAATATCGCCAGGGTGGCAAACCCCGTGGCAAAAACCAAACGCCCGGCTTCCGCCGGGCGCTAAACCATTGAAAACATTGGAGCCGATGACCGGACTCGAACCGGTGACCTGCTGATTACGAATCAGCTGCTCTACCA
>DASPMH010000849.1:0-6326 GCA_035627175.1 Terriglobales bacterium
CTCCGACACTGCCAACTCACGACTCGGTGGTCCTGCCGCTCAAGCCTGTGACGGTGAAGATCGCGGAGGGCGAACCTGTGGTCCGCAAGACGCTGAAGGTGAAGGTGCGCAACGCCGACATCGACCCCGAGCTGGAAGATCCAGGTCATACGATGCAACTGACGGTCGATGACGGTGATTGCCCGGCGGGTATGGTGGTCGGAGCGCCGGATTTCGACAAGGACAGCGACGGCGACCAGGACTCGATCCTGTTGCGCGGCGGCAAGTCGGCATCGGCGGTGCTGCGGCTCGATATCGCCGCGGCGAGCTTCACCCGATTCAACCGCAAGGCGCCGGCGCGCTGTACTCTGCTGCTGATGGTCGAGGCACCCGGATTCGACGACCCCGCGCCTTCGAACAATTCCGTGCCGCTGGAGATCAACGTCTTCGACGCCAACGACAGCGACCAGAGCGCGGTACACCAGAGCTTCGTCACCAGTCTCAAACCGGTGGCACTGTCGATCCGACGCGGCGCCGATGCCGCGACCAAGACGATCAAAGTGAAAGCCGGCAACGCCGACATTTTGGCCGAAGCCGAGGAGCAGGGTGATTTGCTAACGGTCACGGCGCTGGACGGCACCTGTCCGGCGGCAACGGTCGGCGCTGTCGATTACGATGCCAAGACTTCCGGAGATCAGAACGTCGCGACCGTCGAGGGCGGCAAGGTCGCGTCCGGAAAGCTCATCGTGACGGCCGCCGCCGGCGAGGTCGCGACGGCGAGCTCCAAGTCGCCGGCGCGTTGCATCGCGACCATCAGCGTCGCAGGCCCCGGAGGCGACTCGGAGGCAAGCAACGACACGACTTCGCTGGTGATCGACGTGTACGACAAGAACGACTGAGGTCGCACGGTCACGCGGCTCAGCCCGCCGGTTTTCGACAGGAGGACAGGAAACACATGAAAGGAGCAACAAGCTCTTCAATTCCCGTCCTCCTGCCCCAACCGTCCGAACTGGCAAACTTTCGCGACAGGAGGACATGAACCACCGAGTAAGACGCCCCTAAATAGCCTGTCCTCCTGTCTAGGCGCCGAAGCAGCTCATATTCTCGATGCCGTCGTCGAAGGTGTCGCAGGCCGGGTAGTTACTCATGCCGTCAACGTCATTGATCATGGCGCAGACCTGGCAGCGGGTGCGTTGGTCGAGACAAAGTGCAAGAGCCTCGCCTCTCTTACCGGCGCATTCGTAGCTGTCGGGCAGAGGATCGGCGATCGGAGCGCAGCCTTTGGCGAGGGCGCTCGTCGATTTCTCGAGCAGCTTGGCGTGCTTCGCCTTCGGATCGAACTCCGCCGGGTCGATCAGGCACGCCAGCAGCCCATCGGTATCGACGATCTGCTCGGTACCGGCCGCCTTCAGGCCACTCTTGGTGCACTTGTTGAAACCCTTCAAATAGAAGTTGAAGAGCTTCGCGGTGGTCTTGAGCACCGTGCCCTGGCATTTGCATCCGGCACCCTCGGGATCATCGGAGCACTTGCGCAAACCGGTTTCGAAGGAGCCGAACAGATTGCTGGTCAGGGAGAAGGGTGGCGTCACGGCGCGATAGTAAAATTCCCCGGGGATGTCCGGCCAGGTCGGCCAAATCTCGCACTTCGCGGCCGCACCGTCTTCGACCTTCACTAGTACAGCGGCAACCGCCGGTGCGGCGCACTCCTCGATGTTCGCCACGCCTTTGTCCTTGGCGTAGGCCGCGGCGCATTTCAGGATCATCATGAGATGCTTGGAGGCGATCTTCTCCACCCCTTTGTTGGCGAAGTTGACGCATTTCTGTTCGTCCTTGCTCAACTCCTGCGCCGCTGCCGGCCCGGCAAAGCAGGCCGCCAGCAACAAGCCGATGGCCAGGCTGTTCGATGCTCTCATGTTTCTACCCTCCTGGTTGTTGCGGACGGAGTGATGTTCGTCCGCCGTTGCTTAGAACCGATCCTGTCTGGCGTTCGCCAGCATCTCGCGCAGAGCTGCGAGGAGCTCTGTGGCATTGTGAAATCTTCGCTGTCGTCCGGTGACGACATGTTCGATACGACCGCACTCGTTGGCATCGGCCGGATCGGCTTTGCTACCGAACTGGACGACGAAAGCGAGCTCGGTCGGCAATGGATTCGGCAGGCCGGCGGTTGGGTCGCTTTGGGGCGTGGGGTCGTCGGTCATGTGCTCATCGCTGTAGGCGAAGCGCTTCGGGCAATCTCAAAAGAATCGTAAAAGCTTTGTTAAATCCTCCTTCTCCGGTCCCTCCCCGCGCGCTGTATTGCGCGCGGGGGGGGGAGGGAGGGGGGCCAAGCTCTGCCGAGCGCAGCAAAACCCTTGACGGGTTGCGCGTTGCCGGGGCACGAGGTTGTATGGCCCAGCTGAGAATTTTCTTCGGGCCGTTCCAACTGGACCTCGAGGCGGGTCTGCTGTGCCGCGAGGGTACGCCGATTCCGTTGCGGCCCAAAACCTGGGCGGTGTTGTGTTGCTTGGTCGAGAACGCCGGGCGGCTGATCAGCAAGAACGACTTGCTCGATCGGGTCTGGGGTAGCGAGGCGGTCACCGACACCATCGTCGGCATTTCGGTCGCCGAGCTGCGGCGGGCGCTCGCCGATGATGCTCGCCACCCCCGCTACATCGAGACTGCCTACGGCCGCGGCTTTCGCTTCGTTGGCGCAATTCAGCATGACGGTCCGGCGCCCGCCATCGCCGCGGTCTCGCCCCCTGCTGGCGAGGCCCCCGATGTGATTCCGGCAGCGACGGCCACTGAAGCGAGCCGCGCCCTGGTCGGTCGCGCGACGGAGCTGGCGCGGCTGCACGCCTTCATTGCCGAGCCTGCTGGCGACACCCGGGTCTTTCTGCTCGCCGGCGAAGCGGGCATCGGCAAGACCTCGTTGTTGAACGCCGCCCTCGCTGAAATCGTCGATCTTTCTCATCGACGGCCGGTCGCCATCGGCCGCGGGCAGTGCCCACCTTACGTCGGCGCAGGTTACCCGTTCGTGCCGATCACCAGCGCGATCAAGGCCCTCTGCCGTCACTCTCCGACTGCCGCCAAGCTGCTTCGCCGCCACGCGCCCTCGTGGTCGACGAGATTGCATCCGGCCGCCGAGGCTGGCGCGGTAACGGGCGAGGCTCGCCCCGACTCTCCTTCCCCGCTCGATCCTGCCGAGCTGATCGCTCTCGCCCGCGCTGTGGGACCGCTGGTGCTCGCCTTCGAGGATCTCCACTGGGCGGACCATGCCACCTTGGATTTCATCGTCGCGGTCGCCGAGCATCCCGACCTGACCCAGTGCCGGGTCATCGGCACCTACCGGCCGGCCGAGGCGATCGCCACCAAACACCCGATCATCCGAGCGCGGCGCGAAATGGAAAGGCACCGCCGCGCCGCGGAGCTGGTGCTCGGTGGCCTCGATCAGGCCGGTGTCGCTGCTTATCTTTGCGCCCGCCTGTCGGCGACGTCTTGTTCGGACTCTCTGGCGATCGATCTGCTGGCGCGCACCAGCGGCAACCCCTTATTCCTCAGTGTCAGCATCGATCATCTCGCCGAGGCCGGCGCCTTCGAGCTGTCGGCGGATGGCAAGCTTACCGCCAGCGGGCGGTATGCATCACTGTC
This sequence comes from Terriglobales bacterium, assembly GCA_035627175.1. Taxonomy (GTDB): domain Bacteria; phylum Desulfobacterota; class Binatia; order HRBIN30; family HRBIN30; genus DASPMH01. Next base: position 3,607 of record DASPMH010000849.1, read on the forward strand.
GAAAGAGATTCCCGACAGCTTGCGGGAGATGGTGCTGCAGCGCTTTGCGGACGAGTCGGACGACGATCAGGCTCTGCTCGCCAGTGCGAGCGTGGTTGGCTTCGAAGCGGAGGCGGCAGCGATTGCGGCGGCGATGAACGAGCCGGTGGCAACGATCGACGCGGCGTGCACTGCCCTGGCGCGGGGCTCGAGCTTTCTGCGGCGCAGCGGTGAGTCGCTGTGGCCCGACGGTGTCGTCAGCGGTCGCTACACCTTCCGCCATCCGCTCTATCAGCGTGTGCTCTACGATCAATTGGCGCCGGCGGTCCGCGCCGAGTCGCATCGCCGCATCGCCGCCGCGCTGGTGGCCGGTTATGGCGCTCAGGTGGAGGAGGTCGCAGGCGTGATCGCCAATCATTTCGACTGCAGCCACAAAACCATGGAAGCGATCGACTATTACCTCACGGCCGGGCGGGCCGCAGCCGAGCGCCATGCCTCGCGCGACGCGCTCAACTATCTGCACCGCGCGCACGAGCTACAGAAGCGCAGTGGCGGCGGCGAGCGTGAGGCCGTCATCCTCAATCAATTGGCGAAGACGCTGCCCGCGGTCGAAGGTCTCACCGGCGCCGACTTCGCCGCCTCGTTCGCCCGGGCTCGCAGCCTGAACGCCGGCAGCGCCGACATTCAAGAAGGCGTCATTACGTTGGTGGGACTGGCGGTAGCAACCCTGGTTCGGAACAAGGCCGCCGCCGCCGAAAGCCTGACGCAGGAGATCATCGAGCTCGCCGCCACGCGTGAAGATCCTACGGCGCGACTGGCCGGCGGCCTGATCATGGGCGCGGTGCTCTATCATCAGGGCGATATCGCGTCGGCGCTCGAGTACCTCGCTCTCGATTTCAGCGACGCCGAGCAGGATCTCAGCTTCGGGCCAATTGATTTGCGTGCCGCCTGCGCGGCGTTGCAGACGCCGATCCTGTGGCAGGCAGGACGACCGGACGAGGCATTGTTGTGCGTGCAGGCTGCCCTGGCTCGTGCCGATGCGGGCCCCCACCCTTTGAATCTGGTGTTTGCACGGCAGGCCGAGGTGGTTGTTCGACATCTTCGCGGCGAGCGCGAGTGCGCGCTGGTGGCGGCCGTGCGGTTGCGCAGCGTTGCCGAGGAGCAAGGGATCGCCGAGGCGAGCGGAATGGCGGCGCTGATGGAGGCGGCGATACGAAGCCAAGCGGCTGAGGAAAAAACCGTGGTCGCGCTGGTCGAAGCGGGGCTCGTAGCCTGCGACAGCTATGGCGCCGTGCTGAGCGAAGCTTACCTGATGACCATGGCGGCCGAGGCTCTGATTGCGGTCGGGCAGTTGACGCGTGCCGCGGCGATGCTGGACAAGGGGCAAGCGATGATCGCCGCCGGTGCAGCACGCTTCTGGGAGCCGGAAATCTATCGGCTGCGCGGCGAGCTCTGCCTGCTCGATGGAGAAAACAGTGATCGCAGCGCCGCCGACGAACACTTTGCCAGCGGCCAGCGCATCGCCGCACAGCAAGGCTCCAAGTCGTTGAGCTTACGCTGCGCTCTCAGTCGGGGTCGCTTGTGGCAAGACGAGGGACAGGCGCGGCAAGCTCAAGAGCTCGTCGCAACCGCGCTGAATGCGATCGAAGGCGGCACCGCCACCGGCGATGTAATTGCGGCCCACACCTTCCTAGCTAACGTGTAGCTGCGCTCGGCAGAGCGGCTGATCGTGCGCGCCATAATGTAGCTGGCGTCGTAGACGGCGGCTTGGTGAGCCGAGCCGCCGCGCTCTGCCGAGCGCAGCTACACGGCAGATCTCGCGTGAGGCCATAGGATCAAGGTGCCGACCACGCCCGCGACCAATGAGGCGGTGAAGATGGCAATCTTTGCGGCTGCGAAATCGGCTGGTTTCAGAAAGGCTTCTCCGGCGATGAAAAGAGACATGGTGAAACCGATGCCGGCAAGTGCGCCGGCGCCGCAGAGCTGACGCCAGGAGTACTCGTCGGGCTTGGTCGCGATACCGAAGCGCACTGCCAGCCACGCAGACACGACGATTCCAACCGGCTTGCCGATCACCAGACCCGAGATGATCGCGAGCATCAAGCGGCCGTGCGTTTCGAACACGTCGAGAGAGAGAATCACCCCGGCGTTGGCCAGCGCGAAAATCGGCAGCACGACATAGCTCGACCACGGTTCCATCGAACGCAGCATCTTGTCGGTCGGCGATTCGGTCCGGTCGTGCAGGGCATCCAAGGCGCGCAGCGCCGGCTCGGAAAGACCATGGCGCATCAGGGCGTCGCCGCGGCGGCGGGTCTCGGCTTGCACGATCGCTTCTGCTTGCGCCGTCAAGACGTGCAGCTTCGCCGGCGGCAGCGCCGGAGTCACCAGCGCCAAGATCACGCCCGCGAGCGTGGCATGGAGCCCGGACTCGTGCAGGCACACCCATAAGATGATGCCAAGCGCGACATACGGCAGCGAGCGGTAGATCCCCCAGCGATTCATCGCCACCAGCAGTAACGTCACTCCCACCGATGCGATCAGATACTGTATGTCGATTGCGTCGGTATAGAAGGCCGCGATCATCCCGATGGCGACCAGATCGTCGATGATCACCGCCGCGGTCAAAAAGACGCGCAACTCGATCGGCACGCGCGCACCGAGCAACACGATGATCGCCACCGCGAAGGCAGTGTCGGTCGCGATCGGCACCGCCCACCCTTTCGCCAGCGGACCTTCAGGGG
>DASPMH010000850.1:0-2723 GCA_035627175.1 Terriglobales bacterium
ATCACCACCGTATCGCCGATGCGGATGTCTTTGCGCTCGACCTCGTCGATGTTGTGCAGCGAAGCCGACGAGATGGTCACGCCGCCGACGAACACCGGCTCGAGCTCGGCGATCGGGGTGATCACACCGGTTCGACCGACCGACGGGACGATGTCGCGCACCTTCGCTTCGCCTTGTTGCGCCTTGAACTTGTAAGCGATCGCCCAACGCGGCGAGCGCGAGACTTCGCCGAGGCGGCGCTGCAGATCGGAGCGATTCACTTTGGCGACGACGCCGTCGGCGTCGTAGCGCAGCTGCTCGCGGCGCGCAGCGATCTCGCGATGGTAGGCAATCACCGCTTCCGCTCCGCTACAGATGCGGCTTTCCGAATCGGTCGGCAGGCCCCACGCCTTGAGCGCCGCCAGCAACTCGGCGTGGCTCGAGAATGAGACACCCTCGATGACCCCGGGCGCGTAGGTGATCAGCTCGAGCGGTCGCGAGGCGGTGATGCGCGAATCGAGCTGGCGCAACGAGCCGGCCGCGGCATTGCGAGGATTGACGAACAAGGGCTCGCCGTTGGCAGCGCGCTGGGCATTGAGACGTTCGAAAGCGCGTTTGGTCAGAATCACCTCGCCGCGAACCTCGAGACGATCCGGCGCCGGCGGAATCAAGCGCAGGGGGACATTGCGGATGGTCTTGACGTTGGCGGTGACATTCTCGCCTTGGATGCCGTCGCCGCGCGTCGAAGCGACGGTCAGCAGGCCGCGCTCGTAGACCAGCTCGACACCGAGCCCGTCGAGCTTGGGCTCGGCAACGTACTCGACATCGGTGAGCCGCAAGCTGCGGCGCACTCGCTGGTCGAACTCGCGGAAGGCGCCTTCGTCCATCGCATTGGCGAGCGACAGCATCGGCAGGGTGTGGCGAACGATCTCGAACTTGTCGGCGGGCGCGGCACCGACGCGCATCGTCGGGGAATCGCCGCTACGCAGCTCGGGGTGCTCCGCTTCGAGCTCGACCAGGCGTTGGAACAGCAGGTCGTACTCGGCGTCGCTGATCGTCGGCGCGTCGAGGACATAGTAGCTGTAGTTGTGCGCTTCGATCTGTTGCCGCAGGCTTTCGACCTCCCGCTCCAGACTGCCGCGCGCCGCAGTCTTGCCGCTCACCTCGCCTTCATATCGCGACGGCCCGGCAGCGGGCAACGAATCGCCCTGAGCGAGGTGAATCGTATCTTTGTTGCGTGACGCACGATGATTAGTTGCGCAAACAAGCTTGACTTCGCCAAGGTGGATCGGAAACATCGATGGTTCGAACGAGCTGATCGCAACCATGCTGCGTACCTATTTGCCACTCGTGACTGCCGCGTTTCTCCTCATCGAGGTCGCGAGCGTTGCGGCGCAGTCCAACTGCCTCGGCGATGTCGACGGCGACCTGGCCATCACCGCCAACGATGCTCGCGCCGCTGCCGACGTGCTCTTCGATTCGGAAACGGTGGACGAAGAACTGGCCCTGCGCAGTGACGCCAACGACGACGGGCGCATAACCGTCGCGGATCTTACTGCCATTCTGTCGATGGCCGGCTCGACGTGCCCTGGCTTCGGCACTCCTACCGCGACTCGTACGGCGACCGGCAGTGCCGTGCCGACGCGCACCCGCACGCCGACCGCGACCACTCCGCCGACTGCGACACCGACGATGGTGTGCGTCTCCGGCGGCAGCTTGCCGATCGGCGTCAGCCAAGGATCGCTGAGCGGATCGGACTGCACTCGTAGCTTTCGCAACGAGCCACGGTTTGCCGATGAGGTGACGGTGCAAGCGACGCCGGGCCAGGCTGTCCGCATCCAGGTGACCGCCACGGCGCCGAGCGGGCCGTTCGTGCCTTACCTGCGAGTCCTCGATGCCAACGGCTACTTCGGTTTTGTCGAGGGAAGATCGCCAATCGAATTCGTCGCCACGACCAACCTGCCGTACCGGGTGATCATCTCCTCCGACCCGACGACGGAGCAGGAGCTCGGGCCGTATCAGGCGACCGTGTCGACGCGAAATTGCTCGAGCGCAAATCTACAGGGCGGGCAGCAGGGTTCGTTCGACGGCAACGAGTGCCCCGCCGTCTTCTCGCCGACGCGCGGCATCGCCGCCGGCAGCGGAACGCGGGTCGCCGCGGAACCTGCCGACGTCTATACCTTCAACGTCACCCAGCCGATGACGCTGGTCACGATCACGATGAGCCAAGTGAATGAGGACTCCTTCCTCGATCCGCTTCTGACGATCCTCGGACCCGATGGCCATGAGATCTTTCCATCTTTTCAGGGAGACGATGCCGCGGACTCCGGTTTCGGCTTTGACGCCCAAGCACGTTTCCTCGCCCTGCAACCGGGTTCCTATACCGTCATCGCCACCGGCGCTGGCTGCGAAGCCGTCGACGACGAAGCCGGTTGCCGATACACCTTGATCTTCCGCACCGCGACCTGCGCCGCGACGGCGCTGACCAACATTCCCACCATGGGTCGCTTATCCGTCGATGGCGTACTGCATGGCGATCAGGCGCAAACGCGTTGTGCCGGCCCGCCGCCGCTACCCGGTCGGACCGAGTTCGGCGAGCCGGAGATCGGCAGCCCGGCCGACATCTACACCTTCCAGGCGAATGTCGGCGATGCCGTGACCATCGAAGTGGCGCCCGACGGCAATACCGGCGACGAGCCGATCGTCTATCTTTTCGGACCCGCTGCGGCTGGGTTCCCCTTGAT
>DASPMH010000851.1:0-4075 GCA_035627175.1 Terriglobales bacterium
CACCCGCTTAGTGCCGGGGTCACGGCAGATATTGATTCAGACTCGCTGGCATGAAGATGATCTAGCCGGTCGCGCCCTTCAGCATGACGACTGGCACGTGATCAGCTTGCCGGCAGAGGCCGACAGTAACGACGATCCGCTAGGTCGAAAGATCGGGGAATGGCTCTGGTCTGATGGCGAATACGGCTACGGGAAGCAGCTCGCCGATCTCAAGCGCAAGACCCCGGCAAGAACGTGGAGCGCTCTCTACCAACAGCGCCCAGCACCCGAGGAAGGCGACTACTTCAAGTCCGAATGGCTGAAGCCCTACGACAAACTCCCAGTTATCGAGACGCTGAGAGTCTATGGCGCTTCGGACTACGCGGTTACCGCTGATGGCGGAGACTTCACGGTCCACATCGTCGTCGGCGTTGACCCTGAAGAACGCATGTATGTGCTCGACCTCTGGCGCAAGCAATCCGCTTCCGACGAGTGGATCGAGGCGTTCTGCGACCTAGCCATCCGGTGGAAGCCTCTCGAATGGGCTGAGGAGCAAGGCCAGATCAAAGCAGGTGTTGGGCCGTTCCTTGATCGCAGGCAGCGTGAGCGCAAAGCCTGGGTGGCTCGCAGGGCGTTCCCGACCCGGGGCGACAAGGCAGTGCGAGCTCAGTCCATCAGAGGCCGAATGGCCCTCAATGGTCTGTATGTCCCGATTAACGCGCCGTGGTTCGCGGCCTTCCGATCAGAGCTGTTGTCATTCCCGAGCGGCAAGCACGACGACACAGTCGATGGGCTTGGCCTCGTCGGACAACTCCTCGACACGATTATCGCCGGCGACCGGCCGGCCAAGCCAGACAGCGAAGCAGCCGACAATGGCTATCGCGAGATCGGCGACGATGAATCCTTCATGGAGATGATGGTTTGAAATGCTAGATGCCATCTACGACGAGGAGAAAGAGCCGACAGCGGACGGTCGCTCTGAGGCGACTGGTCCACGCTATTACCACGTCGGCATTCTTCGCGAGCAGTATCGGGAATACATCCAGATCAAGTCGCAGGAGATCTCCGAGCGCAAGATCGCGCGCCATTACTATCACGCCGATCAGTGGACCGCGAAGCAGCTCAAGGTTCTCAAGGCACGCAATCAAAACCCGATCACAAAGAACCGCGTTGCCAGAAAGATCAACGGCATGGTTGGCGTGCTCTCCCGAATGCGCTCTGACCCGAAGGCCTACCCGCGCACCCCGAGGGAGGAGCAGCGCGGTGGTGCTGACATCGCAACATCTTCCGTTCGCTATGTTCTCGAGAATGCCGACTGGAACACGATCAAGCAGGAATGCATCCGACAGGCGATGGTGGATGGGATTGCCGGCATCGAGCTAGATCTTCTCGCGTCTCCGAACGGCGACAACGATTCCGATATCGGGATCAATATCGTTGAGTCCGACACGTTCTTTTACGACCCGAAGTCTGTAAAGCTCGATTTCAGCGACGCTCGTTATATGGGCGTCGCCAAGACGGTTGATCTAGACACAGCCATCGACATGTTCCCGCACAAGGCGTCGGAACTGAAGGAGGTTGCGTCTCGAGGCGGCAATGCGGATGATTTTTACTTCCACAACGAGCGCGAAAAGCTCTGGTCCCTTACTCACGCACGCGCAATCCCTCTGATCGACCACTGGTATCGGTGCGAAGGCAGGTGGCTCTGGTGTGTTTATGCCGGGGATGTGAAGATCGATGAAGGCGAAACACCCTTCGCCGACGACAAGAAGCGTCCAGTGTCCAAGTTCATCATGTTCTCTGCCGCCTGCGACCATGACGGGGATCGCTACGGTTTTGTGCGGAACATGAAGTCGCCGCAGGACGAAATCAACCACACGTCCTCGAAGCGTCTCCATCTCATCGGCGCCAAGACAGTGAAGGTCACGAAAGGCGTCGTCAAAAACGTCGAAATTCTCCGTCGAGAAGTGACGCGTCCTGACGGTGTTGTCGAAGTCGCGCCTGGTCAGGACTTCGAAATTCTTGGCCACGAGGCAGACATCGCGGCGCTTACCGCCATGCACCGTGAATCCCTGGAGGAGATCGAGAACCAGGGGCCAAATCCTGCCCTCATGGGCCAGGGCGTGGAGAACAAATCTGGACGCGCGATCAACCTTCTGCAGCAGGCCGGGATCGCGGAGCTTGGGCCGTTCATCGCAGCGTATGAAGGCTGGGAACTCCGCGTCTATCGCTTGTGCTTTGCCGCGCTTTGTCAGCACTGGACGGCGGAGCGCCTTGTCCGCGTGACAGACAACGATGATGTTGTCCAGTTTATTGAGGTCAATGGCATCGGGTTTGATGAGGTCGGCAACCCGGCGCTGATTAATGCCCTTGGCGAGCTGGACGTAGATATCCGCATGGATCGCGGTCCGAACGTGGCCAATGTGATGGCGGACGCGTATGAGAACCTTCTGGCCCTGGCCGGAAACGGCATACCTGTTCCGCCGCAGGTCATCATAGAACTGCTGCCCGGGCTTCCGTCCGACATCAAGAAGAAGCTTCTTGAGATGATGGAGCCAGAGCCCGATCCAATGGCTGAGGAAGCCAAGCGCGTAGCGCTCGATCAGGAACAGGCGAAGACGGAAGAAACTCGGACCAAGACGGGGCTGAACAAGGCCAACGCCTTCAAGTCCACTGCTCAGGCAGTCGCCACGATTTCTGCGTCGCCTGTTGGCATGGGCGGAATGCAGGGCATGATGCCGGGTGGTTCTCCGATGGGTGGCAATCCTCTGCCATCCCCTGCCATGAGACCGTCGATCCCTGCCATGTCTGCCAGACCTCTGCCACCTATGGATGGCATGGGTGGCGGACAGATGATGCCGCAACAGGCGCAGCCGTTCCCGGCGCAGCAGTCATTTGGATTTTAAGAGAAGAATTCTTCTCGCACCACTTTGACGTGCTCTAACTGGTAGTCGCGCTTCAGCGCGTGAATGAAGTCGATTTGGTCCTTCACCCACCTGCCGGCGTGGCTGGCCACTTCAATTGGGAAGTAGGTCCATAACGCGCCAGGCGCATCGGGGCCTTGCGGTAGCCACGTGTCGGTATACGGGTCGCACGTCATTTTCCACCAGTTGCCGTCTACCCAAAGGTAACATTCGACGCCGCTGCCGTCTTCTAGCGCCCATATCAGAGGGATGCCGTTCTTCGGGGCGGTTTCCGGTTTCTGCCACATGGTTCTGTCTCCGCAAATCACGCGGATTCTACATGGTTCGCTCGCATCCGGCGATAGAGGATGCAGCCTCCGTGGAGCTTGATCCACGAACTCCGCAAAGCACCCCGCGATAGAGGGTGAGACGACTCCAAGCCGGGCCTTTGCGCTCGGCTTTTTTGCGTCCGCCTCGACGATACGGAGGCACGCCAGCACCGGGCGGTAGCGGTGAGATCGTGAAATTCGCAACGAGAGAGCGAAAGGACGGGAAGGCTATGGCCAACCACGAACAGGACGGTGTGACTACTGGTCAAGGCGACGATTGGCTTTCCGAAGCCATGGGCGCCGAGGCTCCTGCGGTCGTGAGTGTAGAGAGTACGCCGCAGACGGGTGAAATTGGGTCAGCTACCGAAACGGTTGAGGTGCAAGCCTCTGAACCGGAAAAGGTAGCGGCCACACGGGACCGCGACGAGCATGGCCGCTTTAGGGCCAAGTCGCAGGAACAGCCGGTAGCGGCCGAGCCGCAGACACAGGTGGAAACACCTGTCGAAGCCGCAGCCCAAGATCCGGCAGCCACGCAGCCTCCTGCAAAGGAGGACGACGGCGCACAGATCCCGTCATGGCGTATGCGAGAGATCCGCGAAGCACGTGACGCTGAGCGCGCAAGAGCCGACCGTGCGGAGCAAGACGCACGCCAGGCGATGGCGGCCGCTCAGCAGCTTCAGCAGCACCTCGCAGCCATGCAGCGGCAGATGCAGCAATTGCAGAACCCGCCGAAGCAACCCGAACCCATCGACCTGTTTGGAGACAATGGCCCCGAGCGATTGCTTGGGACCGTTGAAGAAAGGTTTGCCCAGCAGCAGGCAGCATTCCAGCGCGAGCTTCGGAACGTTCGTCTCGAATCCAACT
>DASPMH010000852.1:0-11842 GCA_035627175.1 Terriglobales bacterium
GTCACTTCTTTCAGATAGGCTGGCAAGGTCTCGCCCTTGCCGGCGAAAGTCTTGAGATCGCCGCCGCTGCAGAACATCCGGCCATTGCCGGACAGCAGCACGGCGCGGACGTCGCGGTTCTCGTCGCACTCGAGCGCCGCCTGCATGAAGTCGCGGGCGAGCGCGAGGTCGATCGAATTCATCGCCTCGGGGCGATTGAAGGTCAGGTGAGCGACGTGGTCGCGGATCGAAAGGTCGATGGTGTCGTACGCCATCGCGGACAGACACCACAGCCCGGCTGTCGCTGCAATAGTCCATGGCGCAGGCGATATCGTGCTTCAAATCGCACTGTTTGCTGACTATACGACGCGGCGCATGTCGACATCTCGTGGAAACTCTCGTGGCCGGCGCCCGGCGCTGGCGGTGGTGCTGTTTGCCTTGGTTGGGCTGCTCTCGGCCTGCGGCGACGACTCGTCGAGGGCAGGCGCATCGCAGCCCGTCGCCGAAGCGAGCCCGACTCCGACTCGTGCGCCCCGCAATCTGGGTCCTGGTCTCGGTAACTTGCAGTATGAGGAGAGCGAGCTGTTCCAGCCGGTCGGCATCGTCACCAGCCCGCGCGGCCACGGCAACGCGGCGATGGTCGGCGGCTATCTGATGGTGATCTATTCCTCCGACGGCGGCGGCCGCTCCGGAGACGGTGGCATCGACTTCTGGGATGTCTCCGATCCGCGGCAACCGGTGTTGTTCCAGCGTTTCGACGATGCCGACACCCATGCACTGCGCGAGGCCCACGGCTTCGCCTTCAGCACCAGCTATCCCTACGACGTCATGGCAGCGCAGTCGGAAGAGGGCATCCAGCTGTGGGACGTCACCGACCCGTCCGCGATCGCGCTGCTCAGCACCCTCGATTTGCCGCACATCAACGGTGGCGACTACGCCGGCATCTGGTGGCTCTTCTTCCAGGCGCCATACATTTACGCCGCCGGAGTAGGCGAAGGCCTGTACATCATCGATGCGCGCGACCCGACCAATCCGGTGCTTGCCAGCTGGATGGCGACCAGCGAGCTCGGCGGCGTCAGCCCGGCTCAGGTCTACGCTGTCGGCAATCTGCTGGTGATGATGGCTCACGAGAGCGACCGCGTCGTCACCGTCGATGTCAGCGACCCTCTGCGACCGCGGTTGCTTCAGTCGGGCCGCGGCGCCTTCGGCTACAGCCATCTGTTTGCCGGCGGCAAGGTGCTTACCTCCGGCGGTCCTCAGCTGGAGTCGGTGATCCCGATTCTCGGCGGCGGCGAGCCGATTTTCGCGCCGCGCACCCTCGGCATTACCGAGGTCGGCCACGATGGCTCGATCGCCTTCGTCCGCCACGGCGAGCAGGCGGGCCTCGATCAAGGCGGATACGGCTCGGTGCAGGACGGCTTCTTCTTCTCCGGCTTCAGCAAGCAGGTGGCAAAGTTCGACCTCGCCAGCGGCGCGCTCTCCGGCATCGCCACCGCCGGTCTCGAGGACAGCGACGAAGACTTCGGCCTGGTACTCGGCAATCTCATCTGGGGCGGCAATGACCACGGTCAGGGCACCGCGCTCTTCGTGCACCAGACCGCACCTGACACCCAGGGGCCGGCGATCGATTGGGTTCAACCTGCGGACGGCGCGACCGACCAATCGGTGAGCACGCCGATCGGCGTGTCAATGACGGATGCGGTCGACTTCTACAGCGTCGATGCCTCGACGTTCCGCGTCTCGACGAGCGGCGGAGCGCCGGTCGCTGGTAAATACAGCGTGCAGATGGGTTTGGTGAACTTCGTCCCGGATCAGCCGCTGGCGACCGGCAAGACGTACGAAGTGCGCATCAGCGGCATCCGCGATGTCGCCGGCAATCCTGGTCCGACCTTCGTTAGCCACTTCACCACCGGCGCGGTGGCGCTGCCTACCTGTCAGCTCGCCAACCCCGCGCTTCCGCTAACCCCGGGACAAAGCGGCGTGCCCGTCGAGCTCTCCGCCCTCGCGGTCAGCTCGACCCGAGGCACGCCACGCTTCTCCTGGGACTTTGGCGACGGTGTCGCGCTCGACACGACTGCGCCGGCGGCTGATCACACCTACGCTCAGCCGGGCCGTTACAACGTCGTCCTCAGCGTCGAGGATCGCGGCGGACGCAGTAGCTGTTCGGGCGTACAGATCGTCGCAGCGGCGCCGACGGCTGTAGCCGCGTCGGTCGCGAGTACCATCGCCTACAGCAACGGACGTGTCTTCAATGTCAATCCCGACAGCGACACCATCAGCGCGATCGATCCCGTCGCGCTGGCCAAACTGTGGGAGAGGCCGGCGGGCATTCAGCCTCGCACCATCGCCGTCGCCCCGGACGGTCTGCTGTGGGTGGCCAACCAGGACGATGCGACTGTGACCGTACACTCGCCGTCGGCCGGCGAGTTGCTGCGGACGATCGAGCTGCCCTTCGCCTCGCAGCCCTACGGCGTCGCTGTCGCTCCCGATGGGTCGGCAGTCTTCGTTACCCTGCAAGCTACCCACGAGCTGCTCAAGCTCGATCCCGATGGCGGCGTCCTGGCGCGCCTGACGCTGCCGGGTAAGCCCCGTGGTGTGGCGGTCACCGCGGATTCGCAGCGGGTAGTGGTGACGCGCTTCCTCTCCGGCGGCGACAATGGCGCGGTCTGGCTGATCCGCAGCGGCGATCTCGGACTCGAGCGGACCGCGGCGCTGCACTTCGATGCCGGTCCCGACACCGAAGGCAGCGGCCGCGGTGTGCCCAATTATCTCTCCAGCCTCGCCATCAGCCCCGACGGCCGGCGTGTGGTGCTGCCGTCGAAGAAGGACAACCTCGCGCGCGGGCTGTTTCGCGACGGACAGGAGCTGACCTTCGAGAGCCGGGTCCGCACCATCGTCTCTCAGCTCGACCTGGAGAGCGGTGAGGAAATCGCGGCGGCGCGCATCGATCTCAACGATCGCGACATGGCGCAAGCGGCGGTGTTCAGCCCGTACGGTGACATCTTTTTCGTCGCTACCCAGGGCACCAACACCATCGAGGTGATCGATACCTATCGCTCCCAGACGATCGGGTCGCTTTCGGCTAGCCAATTCGAGGAGGTCGAAGGACTCGGTCCGCGGATACGCAATCTGGCGCCGCAGGGGTTGGCGATCGATCCCGAAGGCCGGCGACTGTTCGTGCAGAATTTCTTGTCGCGGTCGGTATCGGTCTACGACGTCGAAGCTCTGGTGCGCGGCGTGCGAAACTCTGCTCCGCTGCTGCGCGAGATCGCCGTGGTGGCGAGCGAAAAGCTGACCCGGGCCCAGTTGTTCGGCAAGCGGATCTTCTACAACGCCTCGGATCCTCGCATGAGCCGCGACGGCTATATCAGCTGCGCCAGCTGTCATCTCGATGGCCGCAGCGACGCTCAGGTGTGGGACTTTACCCAGGCCGGCGAGGGGCTGCGCAACACCATCGATCTGACCGGTAGGGCAGGGCTCGCCCATGGGCGATTGCATTGGACCGGCAATTTCGACGAGGTGCAGGATTTCGAAAACGATATCCGCGAGCAGTTCTCCGGGCGGGGCTTCATGCGCGAGGAACGCTTCGCCTTACGCAGCGATCCGCTCGGGATGACCAAAGCAGGGCAGAGCCAGGAGCTCGATCTGCTGACGGCGTACGTCGTTTCGCTCAGCCGTTATCCCGACAGCCCGCATCGCAACAGCGACGGTTCGTTGAGTGAAGCGGCACTGCGCGGCCGCGAGGTCTTCGCTGCACGCCAGTGCGCCAGCTGCCACGCTGGGCCGCAGTTCACCGACGGCCAACGGCACGACGTCGGCACGATCGAAGCATCGTCGGGCATGGGTATCGGCGAGTCACTGACCGGCGTCGGCTTCGAGACGCCGACGCTGAGGGGTACCTGGGACAGCGCTCCGTACTTGCACAACGGTTCGGCGGCGACGCTGGAGGAAGTGCTCGCGACGGCGGCGCACGCCGGTGATGAGGCGTTGTCCGTGGCGGAGCGCGACGATCTGATTGCCTATCTACGTTCGATCGACGGACGCGAGCCGGCGGCGGAGTAGTGGGCGCGCGCTAGGCACGAGGGCACGGGGACGATCCTCGTGCCCTCGTGTGGCGCGGCTCAGAAGCAGGAGGCGCGAACCCCGAAGGTGGTGACGAACGTCTCCCCCTCTTCGGGACCAGGGACGTCGTGGATGGTCGACTTGTACCCCTCATTGCTCAGGCGGATATCGATGTGGGTATCGACGCCGCGTGAGGCGGGGCATTCCTCGCGGTACTCGGCGCGGATGGTGTAGCAGCCGATCGGAGCACGGCCTGGCGGCAGGAAAACGAACTCCTCGGGTTTGTTGGTGGCAGCCCCGCATTGGCGGTTGGCATCGAAGGGCGGCACGTAGACGTTGCCGCGCGGATCGGTGACCTCGAGGTTCAAGTCGTTGTAGTTGGTCCAGCGCAGCAGCACCTCGACGCCGCCGACACATTCGCAGGTGTCGGTGCAACCTTCGATCGGGAAGCGACAGTCGCTGTCGAATTCACACTGCTCGCCCACTTCGACGATGCTGTTGCCGCAGCGCGGCGCGACCGCCGCACACGAGCCGGCCAAGGTGCAGACACTGTCGTTGACGAAGATGCCGCCGGCCAGGCTGCAAGCGCCGAAATCGTTGGAAGCCGAGCAGAACGGCTGCAGCGGCGAGCCGAGCTGGCAGCAGCCGAGGGCGGACGGGGGCGGATTGCAGCGGCGAGTGAACGGGTCGCAGCTCGAGTCGAGGACGAAGACGCCACCGGCGCTGATACAGGCGAAATCATCGACCGGTCCGGAACAGAGCGGAGCACCGGTGCTGCTCGGCAACTGGCAGCAGCCGCTCGGGCTGATCGGACCCGGCGTAGGCGTGGCGAGCGGCGCCGGGACCAGGGTAACGTGCGGACCATGCGGTCGCACCGGCAACGCCGGCCGGCTGAAGCCGGTGCGCAGTGGCCGATTGCGGGTTACTCCGGGGCGGATGATCGGCCGACGGGAGCGCACCACCGAGCACAGGCCGGCGCCGTCACAGCCGCGATTCGCAAAGAACTGTCCGCCGAACGTCTGACAGAGCCCGGGGTTCTGCGAGATGTCGCAGCTGGGGCCGGCGAACTGACAGCAGCCTGTCTGTGCCTCGGCGCGACCGGCGAGCGCACTGAACAGCACCGCAACCGCAGTCAGTAGAATGATGCGCCAGGCTACGTACGCGCCCAGCCGGCCGGACAGCTTTGCGTAAGTCATCAGTGTCTCCTTCCCGAGGTTCACAGCAGATCCGCACTGTGAGGTTTTGGCTCAGCGGCAGATCGTTGATGCGCCTTTTATGCCACGTCGGCACAAGCAACCTGTCTGGATGCGGGACTGCTGTGCGCTGGTACAGGCGGGGGAGCGGGCCTCGTTTACATTGCACAAAAGGCAAAGGACGGTTTGCGCTCGATGCGGCCGCGGAAGCTGTACCTTTTGCAGATACATACTTCACCTACGTGTATTCCCCGAGGAGAAGTGGTGGCACGAGCGATGCTGATTACGGCGACCACAACAACGCCCACGTCGAGAGGAGGCACTATGAACAAGATCGATCGGCACACGCTCGCTGGCATTTCTCAATACCGCCCCGGTACCACTTGCGCACCATCGCCCAGTGGTGAGCGACTCGGCACTGCCGCCGACCAGCCTGCCCGACCGCGTCAGAGCGTGGTCCGTGCCGGGGTGGTTGCTGCACTCTCGGCGTTGACCATCTTGCTCGCTCCATTTCCGTCGTTGGCAGCTGATCCTCCCGACTCGTGGGTTACGACCAAGGTGAAGATGGGTCTGCTGACCAGCGATCAGGTCAGCGGCACCGCAGTCAATGTCGACACCGTCGGTGGCACGGTAACCTTGCATGGCACCGTCGAGTCGGCGGAGGAAAAGGCGGCTGCGGAAAAGGTGGCGCGCCAGGTCGATGGCGTCAAAGAAGTTCGCAACATGCTGGCCGTTGTCGCCAAGAAGCAGCAAGACCAAGTCAAAGGTAAGGACGACGATATCCTCGCCAAAGTCGATGCCTCACTCGACAAGGACGCCCGGCTGAACGACAGCTCGATCGAGGTCAGCTCCGTCAACGACGGCGTGGTCGTACTCACCGGCAAGGCCAAGAGCCTGTCGGATCATTTGCGAGCGGTCGAGCTCGCCCGCGCCGTTCCCGGAGTGAAGAAGGTAGCGAGCGAGATCGAAAGTCCCGATCAGCTCAGCGACGCGGAGATCTGGCGCGACACCGACGGCAAGGGCGCAGATACCGCTGGCGGTGGCACCGCCTCAGACCTTTGGATCACCAGCGCCGCCAAGGTGCGCCTGATGGCCAATGCCGAAGCGCCGGCGATGTCGATCAATGTCGATACCAACGACGGCGTCGTAACTCTGTTCGGGATGGTGCCGAGCGAGGCAGCCAAGAAGAGTGCCGAGGCCGAGGTCAAGCAGGTCAGCGGCGTGCGTGAGGTCAAGAACGCGCTACAGGTGGTCCCGGAGAATCAACAGGCCGCCGTCGAGGAGAAGGATGACGCGATCGAGCAGCGCGTCGACGAGAGGGTCGACAAGCAGCTATCCGACAACGCCAAGATCGCAGTCGACGTCAGTCACGGCGTCGCGCATCTGACGGGTAAGGTCGGCAGCCAAGTGGAACGCTTGAAGGTGCTGACGCTGGTGCGTGGGACCAAGGGCGTGAAGTCAGTAGTGGATGAGCTTCAAATTTCAAACAACTGAGCCGCGCCGACGGCGCGCCCGGACTCGGTCGACTCGCCCGGCACGGGCGAGCCGGCCGAGCCCTCCCGATGCAGCGTCCGGTCGTCGCGTTGTTCAGGGACCCGAGCCCGGCGTCAGCCCCCTCGATGTGATCTTGGTGGTCGAAGACGATCCGATCAGCCGCGAAGCGATCGAAAGTGTCCTGCAGCAGACCGGCGCGAGAGTGGTGTGCGCGGCCTCGGCGGCGGCCGGATGGGATTATTATCAGCGCTCCCGCCCGCAGCTGATCGTGTCCGACATCTCGCTAGGCGAGGGCGACACGGGGCTGAATCTCTTGGCGCGGATTCGCGCCTTGGAGGCCGAAAAACACCAACAACCTACCCCGGCGATCGCTATCACCGGTCTGGAAGGCCCCGCCATCCTCGATGAAGTCATCCGCGCCGGTTTCAACTACTTCATCGCCAAGCCAGTCGATCTGAGCACCCTCACGGCTCTCGCCCGTACGTCGTTGACTCATCAAAAGTGACGCGACGTGTGTCGCGTTTTGCTTCTGTCGTTGTTACAGTGCCTCATCTGTATGGCTAGTGCTCTATTGGTCGAGGACGACGCCAGCTCGCTGTCGATTTTGCGCGAGTTGGTGGAGAACGAGGGGTTCCGGGTAACGGGGGCGATGTCCGCGGCTGCGGCACGTGCCGCTCTCGCGCAAGAAAAACCCGATGTCATGCTGACCGATCTGCTCCTTCCGGACGGCAGCGGCATGGATCTGGTCAAAGAGGCGGTAGCCAACAACCTGCAGGTGGTGGTGATCACCGGCCACGCTTCCGTTGAGAGCGCAGTCGAGGCGTTGCGCGTCGGCGCCGCCGATTACTTGACCAAGCCGCTCGACATCGGCCGGCTGAAGGTGATTCTTGCCAACGTCGTACGCACCCGCGCTCTGCGCGAGGAAATCGGCAACTTGCGCCATGAGCTGCGCAAGCTCGGCCGCTTCGGTCCGTTGGTCGGAGTCTCGGAAGCGACCGGCAAAGTTTATGACCTGATCCAACGGGTCGCTCCGACCGAGGCGACGGTGCTGGTGGTTGGCGAAAGCGGCACCGGCAAGGAGATGGTGGCTCAAGCAATCCATCAGCTATCCCGTCGCCGTACTGGTCCGTTCGTGCCGGTCAACTGCGGCGCGATGGCGCCGACTTTGATCGAAAGCACGCTCTTCGGCCACGAGAAGGGCAGCTTTACCGGCGCGGAGCGGCAGCACCGCGGCGTCTTCGAGCAAGCGGCCGGCGGTACCCTATTCCTCGATGAGATCACCGAGATGCCGATCGAGTTGCAAGCCCGGCTACTGCGTGTGCTCGAGAGTGGCGAGCTCGTCCGCGTCGGTGCCGAGAAGCCGATCGAGGTTGATGTTCGGCTGCTCGCCGCGACCAATCGCGACCCGCAACAAGCGGTCGCCGACGGTAAGTTGCGCGACGATCTCTGGTATCGGATCAACGTCTTCATGATCAACCTGCCCTCTTTGCGCGAACGCTCGGGCGACGTCGAGGTGCTCGCCCGTCACTTCTTGCAGACCCTCAACGAAGAGGCGGGTACTGACAAGCGCTGGAGCGAGCGCGCCCTCGAACGAATGGCCGGCTATTCTTGGCCCGGAAATGTCCGCGAGCTGAAGAATGCCGTGCAGCGCGCCTATATCCTCGCCGAGCACGAGCTGACCGAGGACTGCCTGCCGACGGCGATCACCCAAGCGATTCCGCGTCCGCCCACCCTCGAGCCGACACCCGACGGCACCGCGCTGCAAGTGCGAGTCGGCAGCACCGTCGCCGAAGTCGAGCAACGACTGATCGTGGCGACGTTGGAGCACTGCGGCGGCAATAAGCAGAAGACCGCCGAGCTGCTCGGCGTCAGCCTGAAGACTCTGTACAACCGTCTGGCTCAGTATAAGAGCGAGCGAGAATCGGTTTAGCGCCGCGACGGGCTGACGCCTCCATGCGTTTGGCTCTCAAGAGCACCCTGGCCCTGCTGATCACCTACGCTGCGATCCTCGTCGCAGTTGGGGTATGGACCTACAACGAGCTGCGCCATCTCTCCACCGAGCTCGCCGGCGAGACTGCCCGCCTGATCGCCGACGAGGTCGCCCGCACCGTCACCGGCTCGGCTCTCGACGATCTGCTGCAAGGCGATGAAGCCTCGCGCCTGCGCCTCGAGCGCATCGTCAGCGAAATCGCCGCTCGTTCCGCGATACTGACGTCGCTGGCGGTGGTCGACCGCAATGGCATCGTGGTCGCCGCCGACAAAGTCGCCGTTGGCACGCGAGTGGCCTTGCCCGACGTTATTTTCAGCCCCCCGTCAAATCCGGAGACCATCAGCGTCGGCTCGCCGATCGGAGGGGAAGTGTACCTCGCCGTGCCGCTCGAGCAGGGTAGCCAACTGGTCGGCTACGTGCGGCTGTCGATGCGTAGCCAGCGCATCAGCGATCTGGCCTCGCAGGCGCTGCGCGACCTGCTGGTGATCGCCCTGGTTGGGTTTCTGACCGTAGGCGCCGTCGGCGTGACGCTGCACTTACAGCTCGTCCGTCACAGCCAGGCTCTCGCCAATGCCCTCGAGCTGGCGGTGCGTGGCGAGCTGGTTTCCGACGGACCCGTCGACGATGAATTTTCTCGGGCGCTGGCGGTGGCGCGCGCGGTCGGCAAGGAGCTGACCGAAGCGCGCGGCGATCGCCAGCAGGCCCACCAACAGATGGCGGCCTTGATGAAAGCTATGGACATCGGCGTGCTGATGATCGAGCCGGACGCGAAGCTGATCTTCGCCAATGCGCGAGCGGCAGAGCTGCTGGGATTTCCCGAGCCAACCACTCTCGCACAGCACTGGGATGCCCAGCTGCAAGCCGATGTCGGTGGCTTGTTGCGCAGCTTCGGCGATGCTTTCGGCCGTATCTTCGAGCTGCCGAATCGCGAGGGCATGCCGCGGCTCAAGCTCGAGTTCTACGCGCTCGGCGACGGCGCGCCGGAAGGCTACCTGGTGCTGGTACGCAGTGCCGAATCGATCGAAGCGCTCGAGAGTGAGCTCGGTCTGGCGATGCAGATGCGCGGCCTGACGCGCTTTTATACTGCCTTCGCCCATGATCTGCGGGCGCCGCTCAACGCGATGGTGATGACCTTGGAGCTGCTCAAGGTGACTTTGATGGGCCGCAACGAAAGTCCGGAGGTGGCGCAGGAGAAGTGCAATCGCTACGTCGGCGTGCTCAATGACGAGATCCAGCGGCTCAACCGACAGGTGCGAACCTTGTTGACGCATACCGCTCCGCCCACCGGCGAGCGACGTGAGCTCGATCTGCGCTTATTGATGCAAGACCTCCACGACCTGCTGGCGCCCCAGGCGAAGCGCCAGCGGGTGACCATCTCTACCGCAATGCCGGAACAACCGGTTCACCTGCAGGGATATGTCGATCGCCTCAAGCAGGCGATGCTCAACGTGCTGATCAACGCCCTCGAGGCGATGCCCAATGGCGGCGAGCTGCACATCGAGATCAAACCGAGCGGCGACCACTGCGAGCTGGTGGTACGCGACAGCGGCGGTGGCATCCCACCGGAGGTGCTGCGTTCGATCTTCGAGATGCAGTTCACCACCAAAAGTGGGGGAACCGGCGTCGGCCTGTACGTAGCCCGATCGGTGGTCGAGGCCCACGGCGGCACCATCGCAGTCGACAGTCAGCCGGGCAACGGCACCACCTTTTCCATCCGCATGCCGGTCCAACAGCCCGTCTGAGCGCGCCCCCCTTTCCCCCAAAAGGGGGCAGTGCCGAAGGCACGGGGGATCTCCGGAGCCTCCTCAGAAAGGAGGGGGGTCGGTAGGGATTACATGTGGCCGCACCGCTCGCCGCACGCGCCGGTGTTCGATAGCTCTGCCGCCTGACGGGCTTGGATCCTGCTCGCATCAGGGTAGCTAACGGAGGATCTGATGGATCTTACCTTGCCCCCTCTGCCGTACGACAAAAGCGCTTTGGAGCCGTACATCGGCGCGCGGACCGTCGATGTCCACTACGAGCGCCATCATCGCGGCTACCTCGACAAATTGCTCAAGATCCTCGGCGAGGATGCCCAGAGTCGTTCGCTCGAGCAGATCGTGCGCAATTCGAAGGGCGATGTCTTCAACAACGCCGGCCAAGTCTGGAACCACAACTTCTACTGGCGATCGCTGACACCCGACGGTGGCAGCCAACCGTCCGGCGCATTGGCCGAGGCCATCAGCCGATCCTTCGGCAACCTCGACACGCTCAAGCGGCGCTTGGCCGACGCCGCCGTAAAGCAATTCGGCTCGGGCTGGGCGTGGCTGTACCTCGAAAACGGCCGCCTGAAGGTGACCAGCACCGAGGACGCGCACACGCCGATAGAAGATAACTTGGCGCCGCTGCTTACGATCGATGTCTGGGAGCACGCCTACTACCTCGATTATCAGCAAGAGCGCGCCAAGTACGTCGAAGCGGTGCTCGATCACCTGATCAACTGGGAGTTCGCCGCTCTCAATCTGGAGCAAGCCGGGCAGTCTCGGGCCGCCTGATCGCGCCGCCAATCAAGCCGCGGCCCGGCGCAGCCGCAAGGCGTTGGCGATCACCGATACCGAGCTCAGGCTCATCGCGGCAGCGGCCATCATCGGGTTCAGCAGCAGCCCGGTGAATGGGTAGAGTGCGCCCGCTGCGATCGGTACCCCGGCGGTGTTGTAGACGAACGCAAAGAAAAGATTCTGCCGGATGTTGCTCATCGTCGCCCGGCTCAGCTGCACCGCTCGGCGGATCGCCAGCAGGTCACCCTGCAACAGCGTGACGCCCGCGCTCTCGATGGCGATGTCGGTGCCGGTGCCCATGGCGATGCCGACATCGGCCTGTGCCAGTGCCGGCGCATCGTTGATGCCATCACCGGCCATCGCCACGACGCGGCCTTGGGCTTGGAGTGCCTTCACCCGTTCGGCCTTTCGATCGGGAAGCACCTCCGCGAAGACTTCTTCGATTCCCAGTTGGGCCGCGACGGCGTGCGCCGCCGACTGGCTATCGCCGGTCATCATCACCAGCCGCAATCCGTCCTTCCTCAAGGCCGCGACCACAGCCGCAGCGGTGTCTTTGATTCGATCGCCAACAGCGATGGTTCCGCCGA
>DASPMH010000853.1:0-2221 GCA_035627175.1 Terriglobales bacterium
GGCCGAGTTCGGCCGGTCGAGCGCCACCTCGTGCGGACGTTTGCCGAGCTTCTGAAGGTCGCCCAGTGAGGGCACCAAGCCGATGGTGGGCTGGCCCGTCATGGCTTCGATTTGATTCAGGTTGTGGAAGCCCGAGTCGAGATATTCGGCGACGAGAGCGAGCGCGATGCCGATCACGATCGATACCACGAAGGCGGCCGCGATCATCAGTCCGCGCTTGGGATAGAAGGGGCTGCCCGGCACGGCGGCGCGCGAAATGATGCGCGCATCGGCCTGCTGCAGAAGATCGTCGCGGGCGACGCTGGTCTCCTTGAAGCGCGACAGGAGCGTCTCGTAGAGCTGCTTGTTGGCGCGCACTTCGCTCTCGAGCGAGCGCAGCGTGACCTCGGCTTCCTTTTGCTGCTCGAGCAGTTGCTCGAGGCGACGGGCTTCCTTGGTGACATTGGCTTCGCGCGTGCGGGCAATCTTCAGCTCGTTGTCCTGATTGACCGAGATCTTGGAGACCTCGGATTCGATCTTCGCGCGGGCAGCGGCCAATTCCTGCTGCGCCTGCTTCAGCTTGGGATGGGTCGGCAGGTACTGCTGCGACAGATCGGCGATCTTGCGCTCGAGCATGGCTTCCTGTTCGCGCAGGCCCTGGATCAGCCGCGAATCCAGCACGGCCGCGATGGCCTGGGCGTCGCCGCCGGACTTCAGCATCGCCTGGACCTGCTCGTAGCGCGCTTCGGTCTCCGCGCGCTTGTTGCGGGCCTGGATCAGCTCCTCGTTCAAGCCGACGAGCTGCTGTTGGAACAGGGTCGCGCCGCCGACTTCGACGATGCCCGCTGTACGACGGAACTCTTCCAGACGCTGTTCGGAATCGATGACGCGGCGGCGCATCTCGTTGACGCGCTCTGACAACCACTTGCTGGCGCGCGAGGTGGCGTCGCCCTTGGCCGCGAGCTGGTCGAGGATATAAAGCTCGGAAACCGTGTTCGCTGCCAGGGCGGCGAACGCCGGATCGGTCGAGGTATAGGTCACTGTAAGCACGCGCGAGCGGTCGTGCGGCGTCACGCTGAGGCCACCGAGAAAGGCGCCGGAAAGCTGGTCGATCAGCGCCTCACGCTTCTCCTCGGCCGTCATCGGAGCGGTGACGGCGGGCTGCGTCTCGCTAGCCTCAGGTCCATAGACCGCTTCGCGGATCGGCGCCACGAGGGTCGCGGAGATGAACTCGCGCGCCGGACCGAAGACGGTGCCGAACAGACCCTTCTCCGGGCGGCGGAGCTCCGGATTGAACATCGGATTGTTGACGAGGTTCAGTTTTTCCACCGCTTTGCGCGCCATTTCGCGCGACGCCATCACCGCGGCTTCGGTCTCGTTGGTCCAATAATCCGACTGGACGCTTTGAACCACGGACTCGGCGTTGACGACTTTCTGACGGCTGCCATCAACCACCAGGTCGACATCGGCGCGATAGAGCGGGGTGATCTGGTAGACGAACAGCGCGGCCAGGGCGGTGATCAGGAATGCCACGCCCGTGATAAGGGTGACGCGGCGGCGCAGGACGGAGTAAAGCCGGCGCAGCGTGAGCGCCTCTTCCTCGATCAACGGAATCGGACCCGAAGCCTCGCGGATGGCGGGCTCGTTTTCCGGCAGGGGAAGTCGGGTCACAGAGCTCAAAGTCTCGATCCTTTGGCCTTCTCGGACGCACCCGCCCGCATGAAACGATTCTGCAAAGCAACGAACCAATTTGCGTCAGGCAGACTGGGGCGGTTCGGGTTCAAGCTACTGAAAAAGAAGCACTTTATTAGACCCCGCTGCGCCCCATATGCCCGACGCACCCATAGCTCTGCATTCCCCGTGCCAAGCTTTGCAAGAGGCAGATTTATGTAGAATTATCAACAAGTTGTATTATACAGCGAAAGTCGTATTAGAAGAGCCGCCGGTCTACGTCGATGGTATCCCCGGGCAGGACGGGTGCGTCCAGATCGGCCGAGAACTCTTCTTGTACGACCGGATGAGTCTGCAGCAGTCCGAACCGGTCGCCGACCAACTCCTCGTTCAGCTCCTTGAGGGCGCCCTCCTTATCTGCCCGGGCGTCCCGATAGAGAGTGACTTCGGACGTCTTTGCCCGACGGTTGAATCCGCCAGCGATGGCGATGGCTTGGCGGATGTTGATGCCGACGACGTAGGCATAGCTGCCGGGACTTTTCACCTCGCCCATAACGTAGAACGGACGGTA
>DASPMH010000854.1:0-8224 GCA_035627175.1 Terriglobales bacterium
CAACGACCTGCGCCCACTGCCACTGGTCGAAGTGCTCGATGCGCCGACTGCGATGGCCCTCGGCAGATTGACGCTCCCGGTCAGCACCGGCGCAGGCACAGCCGACGTCATCCCAGATCTCGCCGTGATCAACGCCGGCAATCCCGGTAATCTCGCTTTCTACCGCGGCCGTTTGCCGACCGAATCTCCCTCCTTCGAGATCCGCTTCTCGCCACTGCGGCTCGGCATCAGTCCCTCAGCCGTCGCTTTCGGCAACTTCAACGTCGACGCTCATCTCGACGCTGTCGTAGCCAACCAGGCGGACGACACACTCGCCTTCTTCCTCGGCACCAGCGAGGGCGAGTTCGAGATTCTCGATCCCATGTGCGACGGCCAGATCGACAGACTCTGCCCGGTGCAGGACGGCCCGCGTGCGTTGGCTGTCGGCGATCTCGACCGCGACGGCAACGACGATGTGGTCGCGGCCAATGAAGAAGCCGGATCGATATCCATCCTGTTGAGTCGCCCCGATCCGCGTCAGGAGACGCCGATCCCGACTGTCACTCCGACCGGCACACCGACACTGACCCCGCCCCTGACGGCCGGACCGTCGACGCCGACGCCCTCGGCGACGGCGACATCGACATCGCGGTCGTGTTGCGTCATTCGAGAGAACCAGGTCGGTTGCGAAGACGGCGCCGGCATGGATGGCTGCGCGCAATGCATCCGCGATCTCGACGAGGTCTGCTTCACCGAGCGATTCGATGAGACCTGCGTCAATCTGGCTCGTATCAACTGCGCGACGGTGTGCGGCTGTCCGGATCGCACGGCAACACCGACGCTGACTCCGACGGAAATTCCGACTCCGGTTCCGACCGACACCCTCGTGCCGACCCGGACCGCCACCGGTACGCCCACTTCCACCCAGGACCCGGCGACCCCGGCGACGCGCACGCCGACTGGAACTCGCCCGACGGCGACGATCACCGGCACGCCGACACAGACGCCGACCAACACGCCGACGCCGAGTGTGACGCCTACCGATTCACGCACGCCGACGGAGACGCCGACGCTGCCGTCGCGATGCGCTGGCTCGATCGAGCCCTGCGTCGAAGGCAATTCTTGCGCCCTCGATCCCTCCGACAGGAGCCGCGGCGGTGCGCTGAGCTTGCTCGCGCCGGCGATGCTGCTGATCTTGAGACGGCGCAGGCAGTGGGGGCTCCGGGGAATCGCTTGATCGGAATAACCGGCTACAGCGCTTATGTGCCTCGCTCGCGCTTGGCACGCGAGCGCATCTCGCAAGCCTGGGGAACCGCTGCCGGCGGCGGCGAAATCGCGGTGGCGCAGTATGACGAGGACGCGCTCACCATGGCGGCCGATGCCGGCCTCGCCTGTTTGCGCGACGGCGCGGCGGTGCCGGACGCGATCTATTTCGCCTCGACCAGTGCGCCTTATCGGGAGAAGCAGATCGCCAGCCTGGTCGCGACGGTCTGCGACCTGCCCCGCTCCTGCCAAAGCGCCGACTTCTCCGGATCGGTGCGCGCCGGCGTCAGTGCTGTCGCTGCAGCATACAATGCCGTCGCGGCCGGTAGCCGCAGCGAGGTGCTGGTGTGCGCCGCGGACGCTCGCCTGGCCGCGCCGGAATCGGAGCTCGAAGGAGTGCTCGGTGACGGCGCTGCCGCGGTGCGCATCGGACGCGAGCACGTCATCGCCGAGATTCTCGACATCGCTTCGGTGTCGGAAGAGTTCACCCACGTTTGGCGCACCGACGAGCAGCGCTTCGTGCAAGCCTTCGCGGGACGCTTCTCCAACGTCTACGGCTATGTCAGGGACGTCGCCGAAACGATCGATACGCTGCTACGGCGACAGCGCCTCGAGCCCAAGCAAATCTCCAGGTTGGCCGTGCATTCGCCCGACGCCCGCGCCTCACTCGAGCTCGCCAAACGCTTGGGCCTCGATCCGAAGCAACAGATGGGGCCCAACGTCACCGCCGAGATCGGCAGCGCCGGTTGTGCCGATCCGCTGCTTGCCCTCGCAGCCGTGCTCGACGAGGCCGCGGCGGGAGATTTGATCCTGGTCGCCGGCTATGGGGAGGGCGCGGACGCGATCCTGCTGCGCGCCACCGACGAGCTGCCGCAGCGGCGTGCAGCGACGCCGTGGAAGCAGTGGCTGGCCGCGCGCCAACCGCTGCCTTCCTACGAGAAGTATCTCAAGTTGCGGCGGGTGATCGACGTCGATGCCAGCGGCGAAGCGATCAACAATGTTCTCGAACGCAAAGAGCTCGAGCAGAACGTTCGCCTGCACGGCAGCCGCTGTCGCGAATGCGGCATGGTGCAGTATCCGGTGGCCCAGGTATGCATCGGCTGCAAGCGGCGCGGCACTCTCGCGAGCCACAAGCTCGCCAAGCGAGGCACGATCTTCACCTTCACCATCGACCATCTCATCGCCAATGCCGAGTTGCCATTGCCGATGGCGGTGATCGATCTCGACGGCGGCGGCCGGCTGTATCTGCAAGTCACCGACTTTGCCGAGTCCGAGGTCGAAATCGGCCAGCCGGTGGCGCTGACCTTCCGCCGCTTGCACGAAGGGGGCGGCAACCACAACTACTATTGGAAGGCGCGGCCGCTGCGCTGAGTCGTCGATGAAGAACCAAGTCGCAGTAATCGGCGTCGGTTGCACCAAGTTCGGCGAACTGTTCGACACCAGCTACGAGGAGCTGATCTGCCAGGCGGGCTTCGAAGCCTACGACGATGCCGGCATCGACGCGGCCGACATCCAGGCGGCGTATCTCGGCACTTATCTACCCGGGCCCTCCGGAGGCAAAGCGGCCGTATCGTTGGGCGACGCGCTGCGCCTGTACGACCGGCCGATCACTCGGGTCGAGAACTACTGCGCCACCGGCACCGATGCCTTTCGCAATGCCTGCATGGCGGTCGCTTCGGGGACGTACGACATCGTCCTGGTAGTCGGCGCGGAGAAGCTGCGCGACCGCGGCGGTCGCGGCTTGCCGCGTTTCGGCCATCCCTTGCTGGCGAAGGGCAATTCGGCGCCGGGTCTGTTCGCTCTGGCCGCGACTCGCTACATGCACACCTTCGGTGTCGGGCGCGAGGTGCTCGCCAAGGTGGCGGTCAAGAATCACTACAACGGCGCGCGCAACGACAAGGCCCACCTGCAGATGGAGATCAGCGAGGAGAAGGTGCTCAAAGCGCCGATGATCGCCTCGCCGTTCGGTCTGTTCGACTGTTGCCCGACGACCGACGGCGCTGCGGCGGCGATCGTCTGTCGCGCCGATCTGGCGCGGCGCTTCCGCCAGGATCCGATCTGGGTCAAGGGCGTGGGCTTGGCGGTGACCAGCGGCCGGCCGTACTACGATCCGACCTTCGACTATCTCGGCTTTCGCTCGACCCAGCAGGCGGCGCAGCAGGCCTTCGCGATGGCGGGGATCCGGCCGAGCGAGGTCAGCTTTGCCGAGGTTCACGATTGTTTCACCTGGACCGAGATCACCAACATCGAAGACCTCGGTTTCTGCGCCAAGGGCGAAGCCCCGCAGCTGGTGGTCGAGGGACGGACCAAGCTCGACGGCGACATCCCGATCAATCCGAGCGGTGGACTGAAGTCTTTCGGCCATCCGATCGGCGCAAGCGGGGTGCGGATGATCTACGAGACGGTGCGGCAGCTGCGCGGGCACTGTGGCGAGCGCCAGGTGCGGGGCGCCAGGCTCGGGCTTGCCCACAACGTTGGGGGGCCTGGCGCGGTTTCTTGCGTTGTGGTGTTGGGCAATTGAGATTCGTCCCCTCCCCTGTGAGCACTTGAGCCGGCAGTCACATTTCGCAACAACACCCTAGTATCATTTCAACCCCACCCCAGACGCCGCGAGACGCATACCTCCAAACAAGCATCGCCAGCATCCGTGGCACAGCGGCTGCTCAAAGGACCACGGCTCCCTGGAGCCGAATTACGGAGGGTCCTATGAGCGCAATCGTTCCGGCAACACAGTGGTCGAAGCATCACGACGCCACCAGCTTCGATGGTGTCCTGCCGCGGCTGGTCGAGCCCGAGCTGCTGATGCCCTCGCAGTTCTTCGATCGCTTCCGTGGCGGCGCCAATCTCGAGGGCGAGCGCCGGCTGATGCTGGCCGTTCTCGAGGACGCGGTATCGTGCTTCCAGAAGTACGCCGGCGCGACCCGGCCGCGTTCGAAGCGGCTGTATCAGGAAGCGGAAGAATGGTTCCTCGACACCGACGGCAGCTGGCCGTTCTCTTTCGAGTCGGTGTGCATGGTGTTGAACTTCCATCCCGAGTACGTGCGCAAGCGGTTGATGAGCTGGAAGGATCAGTTGCTGGCACAGCCCGCCGGCGAGCGCGACAAGATCGCCCGCGTCCGGCTGCGCGCAGCACGCCGCCACAAGATTTTGCCGTTCGTGCCGCGCAAGCGGAACAAGCCGACGGTTCCTGCCGCCGCTTGAGCTTGCCTTCTTGAAAAGGAAAAGGGTGGCTACCTGAGGTAGCCACCCTTTTTTTATGGCGCAGCGACTTTGAAAATTGCGAATGGCGGGCGGCGCTGGTATCCTCCGCCCGCTTTGATCGGCTGTATGACGCGGAATTCGCTTGACAATACAGCCG
Source organism: Terriglobales bacterium (assembly GCA_035627175.1). Taxonomy (GTDB): domain Bacteria; phylum Desulfobacterota; class Binatia; order HRBIN30; family HRBIN30; genus DASPMH01. The sequence continues at coordinate 4,601 of DASPMH010000854.1, forward strand.
GTCAAGGTGAGTTTGCCCGGGGTTTAGGGGATCACAAGGAGAGAGCATGGTTCGAGGGACGCTGTTGAAGAACGCGGGTCGGGTCGGTGTATGCATCGCCAGCCTGGCACTGGCCGGATGGCTGGTGGGTTGTGGAAGCGACGGGGAATCGAGCATCACTCCCGGACAATCTCTGCCGCAGTTGGAAGGCAAGCTGACCGGAGTCGTGTGGGCGCCCTGCATGGATCCCGAGCAGCAGCCGGAGAATTGCGGCGTCTATGCTTTCAAGCAGCCGCCCAAGACTTTTTGGGATCACTTCAGCTTCGTCAGCGCCGCGTATGCGCGTCTGCTCAACACCGCACCGGTCGGTGCCGAGGTGCTCGTCTCGCTCTCCGAAGTCGATGAGGGTGACGCGGCCGATGGCGTGATCTCCGCTCCTCTGCCGATCGTCAACAACGCTCGCACCAATGCCGACGGCGTCTACTCGATCATCCATGACGCCATCGATCGTATTGAAAGCTGCCGGTTGATGGTCTCGGTCGGCAATGCTCGTAACGGCGATCTCAGCCGCGCTTTCATCTATGCCGAGAACACCGATGTCGACCCGCTGAGCGAAGCGGTGGTGCGCGTGATTCTGCGTCGCCTGACGCTCTCGCCGCCGGTGCAGCTCTGCGACTTCAGCCGTGAAGGTCTCAAGTTTATCACCGAGGTGGCGCGGCCTGCGGCGTCGACTGCGGTGGGCAACAACGTCGAAGAGATCAACGACAGCGCTTACGCCTTTGTATCCAACGACTGCCGCGTCTTCGATGCGGTCGATGCCGTCACCGGCACTCGCGCCGTCGGCTGGGGCGAGTGCGAGGTGCAAAACTGAGCGTTGAGGCGGCGTTCAACTTGAGTCGAGGGCGCGCTTTGTTATGATCGCGCGCCTATGTCTCATCCCAGTCTCGACGAGGCGCGATCTCTGTTTCGCGACCGCCTGATCGCGCCTGGTGACATCGCCGCTGCTTTCGGCGATGTCGCTGCCGCCGGTCCCTCTCTCCCCTTTCGGCAAGACGAGCTGGTCGCGGCTGCCCGCGCCGGTGAGGTTCTGATCTATCGCACCGCGAGCGGCGGCGGCGAGCCGGTGACGATCCGCTCGCTGATCCAGCGCTTTCCGCAAGCCTTCGACGCCAAGCTGCTGCAAGCCTCGGGCTACCAGCTGAAGAACGAGTGGGGCATCGAGCTCGAGCCGCTAGCTGCCAGCGATTCACCGGCGGAGGGCTGGGCCTTGTTCCAACCGCAAGTGCTGCCGACCAGCGTCAATCGCAGCTACCCCGAACAGGACGCGGCGCTGCGCTCTTACGAGGAGTGCTTGTCGTTGCGTCCCGGCACGGTGCGCCGGCGGACGGCGATCGAGGCCGTTTACGATACCGTGATGTGCTTCGTCGTCCGCAATCAGCGCTTACTCGAGAGCACCTGGGACTGGACCTCGACGATGACGGTCGACCGCGGCTTGCTGCATATCGGCGGCTTCGGCAGTCGCGGCATGCAGATTCTCGGGTTCTCTCCCGGCATCCGCCACGGCGGCCTCGGGGTCTGTCCTACTCGCCAGCCGCAGTGAGGTCGCATGTACTTCGTCACCACCTCCCGCAAGGGCTACATTCTGTTCACCATGACCGCCCGTGAGCGCGGCGCTGTCGGCCTGACCGAAGCGCAGATGGTGCACTTCCTCGTCAAAGGTGAAGGCGGCGACTGGCATGTCGTGCACGAGTGGGACGGCCGCAAGTACTCGCACACCGACTTCATGGGCTCGCTCCATCGCATCCCCGAGCCCGAAGATCCCCGCGACCTGCTCGACCAGCTCCCGCCAGAGCTGCGCGCCAAGGCGTAGCGTCCATGTAGCTGCCGTCGGTAGACGGCGGCTGGTGAGCCGCGCCGCCGCGCTCTACCGAGCGCAGCTACATCTGCGATCGTGTAGCTGCCGTCGGTAGACGGCGGCTTGGTGAGCCGCGGCCGCCGCGCTCTACCGAGCGCAGCTACATCTGCGATCGTGTAGCTGCCGTCGGTAGACGGCGGCTTGGTGAGCCGCGGCCGCCGCGCTCTACCCGAGCGCAGCTACATCTGCGATCGTGTAGCTGCCGTCGGTAGACGGCGGCTTGGTGAGCCGCGGCCGCCGCGCTCTACCCGAGCGCGGCTACATCTGCGATCGTGTAGCTGCCGTCGGTAGACGGCGGCTTGGTGAGCCGCGCCGCCGCGCTCTACCGAGCGCAGCTACATTCCATCAGACGAGCGCCAGGACGGCTAGGCCGAGGATGATGCGGTAGATGCCGAAGGCGGTGGAGTCGTGGCGCTGAACGTAGCTGAGGAAGGCGCGGATCACGATCAGTGCCGAGACGAAAGCCGCTCCAAACCCCACCGCCAGAGGAGGCACATCGCTCCACTCGAGCAGATGCCTCGCTTTGAACAAGCTGTAGAGGCTCGCTGCCATGATCGTCGGCACCGACAGGTAGAACGAAAAGACCGCGGCAACCGGGCGGCTCAGCCCGGAGACCAGCCCACCGATGATCGTCGCCGCCGCGCGCGATACCCCGGGCACCAGCGATAACACCTGCGCCAAGCCGATGAAGAGCGCCGCCCGCCACGAAGTGTCCTCGATGCGACGCACCGCCCCCAACCAGACGAAGCGCTCGATGACGATGATGACGATGCCGCCGAGCAGCAGCGACATACCGACTACCCGCGGGCTGAACAGAAACGCCTGAATCGCGCTGCCGAAGAGCAGCCCGGCGACCGCGGCGGGGATGAAAGCAAGGGCGACCTTGGCCAGCAGGTCGCGAGCATCGGGGCGTGTCCGCGCCTCGCGCACCAGCTCCTTCATCGGCCCCTGAAAGTGCCAGATCACCGCGAGAATGGCGCCGAGTTGGATGAAGATCTCGAAGGTAGCCCGCATCCGCTCGGGATAGTCGAGGTAGCGTGACACCAGGATCAGATGGCCGGTCGAGGAGATCGGCAGGAACTCGGTGATCCCTTCGACCACACCGAGCAACAACGCCTTCAACAGAATCATGGAGGGATGCCGTCCTTGCAGGCTCGCGCAAAAGGGCGGTCGCTAAACGATTTCGGTAGCACGTGCAAGCGATTCGATTGCGACTTCGCCCGATCTTCGCTATTGGCGAAGGCAGTCGAAGCGGCTCGGCCGCGGAGGGGCGGAGGAAGATCAGGATGATGCTCACCAAACGACAGAAAGAGCTGTACGACTACCTGGCCGACTACATCCACAGCCACGGCTACGCACCGACCTTCGAGGAGATCGGCAAGCGTTTCCATTTGTCGTCGTTGGCCACCGTCCACAAGCATCTGACCAATCTCGAGCAAAAAGGCCTGATCCGCCGCAAATCGAACTTCAGCCGCGCCATCGAGCTGGTCAGCACCCACAAACAAGCCGTCGCCGTCGAGCTGCCGCTGCTCGGTTATGTCGCCGCCGGCAGCCCGATCGAGATGGTCGAGACCGACGACGTCATCGCCGTCCCCGAACAATTGGTGCGCAAGGACAGCACCTTTGTTCTCCGCGTGAAGGGCAACTCGATGGTCGACGATGGCATCTGGGACCGCGACTACATCGTCGTCGAAGAGCGCAACACCGCCGACAACGGCGACACCGTCGTC
>DASPMH010000855.1:0-3393 GCA_035627175.1 Terriglobales bacterium
GCACGGCTGGAATGCTGGGACACTCGCAGACGAAAGAGCGAGCAACAGGGAATCCAAACCTCAGCCTAAACCACCGCGCCACATCTCGACTCTACCATGGCAGTATGGCAGCCACATGGTGGTCCAACGTAAACGATCAATCCGATGCTTCTGGGCAACAGTTTCGCTGAGCTCTATGACGGCGCAAGCGCAACGATATTGAAGAATGATTTCAAGGTAGATCTCGCTCCGCGGGGGTCCTTGCCATGGCATCCTAAAATAGCGCGCGGGCCCGGTGCGTAACGAGCTCCCCATCGCCCACTGCCAGCGCTTCACCGAGTCCCACCACGGCTGCGGCGATGACATCGTCGCCGACGCACACACTGACCCTGACGCCGACAGCAACAGCGACGCTTTCGCGAACTCACACGGCGACAGGTACACCGACCCAGACCACTCAATCCTTCTGCGACGAGACATCCGTTTCGACCACCGACTACGACGAAGGCCAACAACCAGATTTCGCCGGCATCGCATTCATTCGAAGCGCCGACACGCTCAGTGTCGAGATAGGCATGCATTCGGCTGACGGCGAGGTGCATTCAGCAGCGTTCCTATATTTTCAGGGCGAGCCACCTGCCCTGCTTTCACTTTCTCGAAGGTCCTATCAGCTCCGCATGGACACCGATCTCGATGGACTTTACGAAGAGCTCATTGAAGCGGGCGAAATCGAGCAAGTTGGTGAGCGGCTGCGCGTGAGGATAGCGGCGCCTTCCCTTGACCCGATCGCCGCCCGGTCCGTGTACCTCCTGTCGTTTCACAGTCATGATCGTGTTCCCGACTACGGCCTTCTGAGCCTCGCTTGCGTCCCAACGCCGGTGCCGACGCATACCCCGACCTCGACACCAACGGTGCCGGCTGAGCGGTGGCGTGCGGAGCTCGAGACAAGTCGCCGGCTGTGGGCCCAGCAGTCGATCTCCAGCTACCGATATGACGTCCGGCAGCTGTGCTACTTTTGCAATCCGGAACGGCGGACGGTCACCGTCTATCGGAATTATGTCTTCGAAGTGCGTGACCAGAACGGCGAGCGGGTCGATGTTCGAGACAGCTGGGACCCATACCTGACAATTGATGAAATTTTCGCGCTACTTTCGGCCGCCATCGCAAGGCCGGCGCATTCGGTCGGCGTTCGCTATCACTTAGAGCTCGGGTATCCCGAATCCGTCTATATCGATTACGAGCAGTGGATCGCGGACGAGGAGACCGGCTATCAAATCTATTCTCTCGAAGCGATCACACCAGCGCCATTCACACCCACGCCTGAACGGTCGCAGACATATACTCCGACGCGCACAGGAACGCCGACTCGCACCGCTACACTCAAACCGTTTCGCGACAATGGCGACGGAACGGTTATCGATCTACGCAGTGGCGTGGTCTGGGAGAAAAAATCTCGACGCGACGGGGTCACGCGGTACGAGGATCTTCACGACGCCGACAATACATATCCATGGAGCGGCTTGTGCGCGGACCTGTCGACATGCAGTGGACGAATCGCATGTGCGGGCGACACCGCTCCGTGCTCGTCCCTGAACACGACATCGGAGTGGCTTGCCGAGCTCAACCGAAGCCGTTTCGCCGGATATGGCGATTGGCGCCTGCCTACAGCTCAAGAGCTCGGGCAGTTGTTCGATGACGACCTGTTCACAGCGCCGCCGTTCGCAGTACCTCCGCGGGTTCATCCGGAGTTCAATACGCCTGCCCATCCCGACACCTGCTTCGACATTCTCGACCGAACGTGTAGCCAAACGGTGCCGGCGGCTTACTGGACGTCTACATTTCTAGGTGCATCGACAGACATCGCGTGGACTGTCCGGTTCTCAGGCGGTTGGCTCGACGGAGTGAACGAGCAGAATATTTTGATGGCGCATCATCTACGAGCTGTACGCGGCCCCTGATGTGCCAAGCGCGACGCAGATGGATGGCCGGTCGATGCGAGCCTCATGGTTTGCGAGGCGCGAACACCATAAACAGCAGCTCCCCCCCGACGGAACCGAGGGCCGGGGTTGGCGCCAAGGACTTGGACTTCGATGGCCAAGGCCGCGAGCCGGCTTCGCGCTCTTCGTTTCAAACGGTTGGAGGGCGAGCCGGGCATGGATCGAGCTTCACCAACTGGAGAGAAAGTACGCCGGGCTGCGGATCGCTGACGGTGAGCGGCGGGGCGGCTGGTGAGCTCCCTGTGCGAGCACGGCCAGCAACAGCCAGTGCTCGTGGTACGCGCCGGCAGCGGTGACGGTATCGAGCGCTACGTGTTAATCGACGGCTATGCGCGAGTGGCGGCCCTGGCCGAGCTGGCGTGGTTGCTGCGTGAGCTGATCGAAGGCCATGCGATCGCGCAGCGCGATCTCGGAGCGATGGTGGGCCGCTCGGCGAGCTGGGTGTCACGCCGCCTGGGGTTGATCGAGGCACTGCCGGAGGTGGTCGAGCAGGCGCTGCGGGCGGGACGACTGCCGGCGTAGGCGGCGATCAGCGAGGCGCGAATACACCGGCGAAGATCTCTCGCGAAGCACGCGAAGTTCGGATTTGGGGAAGGGCTTGATGCGATTTGGGCGCGCTTGGTAACACAAGAAGGACACCCACTCGAATCGCGCGGCGCATCGGGTGGGTGTCCTCCATCCCGTGTGCGCGACGACGTCACCTTTGAGCGCTTGTTTTCGTCGTGCGGCGGCTGCAGGACGGCTTCGGCGCATTCGATCTGGTGCGCCGGCGCCCCAGGCTGGAAGCATGGTGGTCGCGCGCTGCGGCGAGCGCGAGCGGGGTCGAGGCGCGAGCAAAGATCGACAAGGCGATCGCGAAAACACTCGGAGAGGTCTGAGCGACCACTGTCGTCGCGGCGAGAGTCCCGCCGACGGGGAGAAGATCGGAGGCTGGCGAGTTGATTGCCCCTGACTGGTTACCTAATCTGGTCATCATGAGGGAAATCAGCGCAAGCGATTTCAAGGCAAAATGTCTGGCAATTCTCGACGAGGTCGCGGCCACGGGTGAACCGGTGATGGTGCTGAAGCGCGGCCGGCCGGTCGCGCAGCTCGTGCCGCCGATCGCGGCGAGCGGGCAGTCGCCACAGGCCGAGCTTACAGGCACCATCCGAATCCTCGGTGACGTCGTTTCGCCGGCCGTGTCGGCGAAGGACTGGGACGCCGAGGGCTCCGGCGAATGAAGGCCCTGCTCGATACCCACATCCTGCTGTGGTGGATTGCCCGCGATCCTCGCTTGACCGCAGCGCAGAAGCGGGCGCTGCGAAGCGCCAGCGCGGACCATCCGCTGTGGGTGTCGGAGATCACGCTGTGGGAAATTGCCACGCTCTTCGATCTCGGGCGGATCGAGCTCGATCTGCCCCTGCGCGACTGGCTTGAA
>DASPMH010000856.1:0-2149 GCA_035627175.1 Terriglobales bacterium
GTGGGCCTGGATGGCCTTCGTCGCGGCGATTTCGATTCTTGGCCTGCTCGAATACGCCACCATGGCCTTCGCCGATCGACCCGGCGAACGGCTGCTGACGGCGATCTTCGGCGCGCTCGTCACCCTCGCCGGCTGCTTCTACCCGGCGGAGATCCTGGTCGGCGTGCTGGCGATCGTCACTATCGCCGGGCTGACCTGGGTGCTGTTCGGCCGGCGCGATTTCGAGGCCGGGCTGCGCGATCTCGGCTTGATGCTCGCCGGCATTCTCTATCTAGGCTTGCTGACCCCGTACTTCGTTCGTCTCCACGGGGTTCCTGAAGTCGGTCGGCATCTGGTGCTGTTCGTCATCGCCGTCGGCATGGCGGGCGACACCGGCGGCTATTTCGTCGGACATCGTTTGGGCCGCCACAAGCTGATGCCGCGTGTCAGCCCGGGTAAGACGGTCGAAGGATCGATCGGCATCATGCTCGGCAGCCTCGCCGGCGCGGCATTGGCGAAGGTGTTGTGGCTGCCTAGCTACGATTGGAACACCATCGTCATGCTCGCTCTGGTGATGGGTGTCCTCGGCCAGATCGGCGACCTCAGCGAGTCGGTGATGAAGCGCACCTTTGGAACCAAGGAGAGCGGCAGCCTCTTCCCCGGACATGGCGGAGTGCTCGACCGCATCGATAGCCTGCTTTTCCCGGCAGTCTTTCTGTACTACCATTCGGCCCTGGCTGTCCGATTCTGACGCGGCCACCCCTTCATGGAAGCTATCCTTTCGGCAATCGTCGTCCTCGGGTTTCTGATCGTTTTTCACGAGCTCGGGCACTTTCTCGTCGCCAAACGCTGTGGCGTTTCGGTGCTCAAATTCTCGATCGGCTTCGGCCCCAAGCTGTTCGGCCGGAAATTCGGCGAGACCGAATACGTCGTCAGCGCGATTCCGCTCGGCGGCTTCGTCAAGATGGTCGGCGAAGACCCGGACGAAGAGCTGACGCCGGAAGAGCAGGCGGTGTCGTTCCAGGGTAAAGGCCTGTTGCAGCGCACCGCGATCGTCATCGCCGGTCCGGCGGCCAATCTGCTCTTTGCCTTGATCGTCTTCACTCTGGTCTTCGCCGTCTATGGTGCGCGTCTGCCGAGCGATGCTGCCAAGGTGGGCGGTGTCAATCCGGGTGATCCGGCGGCGACCGCAGGGCTGCAGGCCGGCGATCTGATCACCAAGGTCGACGGCGCGCCGGTCGAATCGTGGGACAAGCTCTCCGAAATCATTCGCGGTAGCGGCGGCCGCACGCTCAATCTCACCGTCGACCGCGGCGGATCTACGGTCGAGCTGGCGGTGACGCCGCAGGCCAAGCCCGACCGTACGCTCTTCGGCGAGACCATCGGCGACGCCTTCTTCATCGGTATCGAGCGCGGCTTCGACCAGCAAGACGTCGGTTTCGTCGAAGCGATGCAGTACGGCGGTTCGCAGACCCTGTGGTGGATGAAGACGCTGGTGATGAGCATCGTCAAGATGCTCCAAGGCCGCATCCCCGCAGATCAAATCGGTGGGCCGATTCTGATCGTCCAGCAAGCCGGCCAGCAGGCCAAGCTCGGCTTCGAGAACCTGCTCAACTTCATGGCGGTGATCAGCATCAACCTCGGGGTGCTCAATCTGCTGCCGATCCCCGTCCTCGACGGCGGACATCTATTCTTCTTCGCGATCGAGGGAATCCTGCGCCGCCCGCTGCAGGTGCGCCACCGCGAGATCGCCAACCAGGTCGGCCTGGTGGTGTTGATCACCCTGATGGCGTTCGCCTTCTACAACGACATCGCCCGCAACATCGGGGATTGGTGGGGTTGACGCGGTGCGGGTGCTCGGTGTCGACACCTCGACTTGGCTGGCCAGCGTAGGTCTGGTCGACGAGGGTCGAGTGGTCGCCGAGCGCCACGAGAGTGTGCGCAGCAACCATGGCACCTCGCTGTTGCCGCTGATCGCCAGCGTCCTCACCGACGCCGGCATCGCCATAGGCGAAATCGACGCCGTCGCCGTCGCCAAAGGGCCGGGATCGTTCACCGGCCTGCGCATCAGCTTGAGTGTCGCCAAGGGGCTGGCGCTCGCTACCGGAGCTCGAGTGGTCGGCGTGCCGACCTTGCCGGCGCTGGCGCGGGCTGCCGGCCGCGACGGGGT